>CADBQW010000070.1 GCA_902796925.1 uncultured bacterium
ATATAGACTGTTTCATCGGTGGTGCTATCACTACTTTGCGGCCCGGAGTTGTTCCCGATACAGATTTTGTTATTACCTGTAACATTAGTACAAGCATTTTCACCTATACCAATATTGTTAGATCCACCGATTTGTGCAGCAGTTTCAGTATCGCTATGGTAATATCCAACTGCTATATTATTATTTCCACCAGCTCTCGCTCCGTCACCGATTGCAATAGCATGAGCACTTGCTGCAGTATTATGACCTATTGATATTGCAGATACTCCACTTGAATTTGCATTTGCACCAAGGGCTACTGCCGTATTTTTACTGGCCACTGAATTTTTACCTATCGATATTGTTTCTATTACGTAGTTCTGAACATTTTGGTTTGCATTTCTACCAATTGCGATATTATTTGAATCATATGATGATGAGGTGGATGTATATGATTTGAGAGCCTCTTGTCCGATTGCAATATTTCCGGTCCCTGTGGTATTACTTTTCAAAGCCTGATTCCCTATTGCAATATTGTTAGAGCCGGTTGTGTTTGCAGGCAATGGATTATAACCTATTGCTATATTGCTAGAGCCGGTTGTGTTATTTATTAGTGCAAATGTACCAACCGCAGTGTTTGTATATCCGGTTGTATTAGAATAAAGTGTTTGCATACCAACTGCTGTATTGTACATACCAGAAGTATTCGCTAGTAAAGATTGATGTCCTAATGCAGTATTACCGTTACTATTTGAAGTTTCAAGCGATCGATAACCTACGGCAACATTATAACTTCCGGTTTCATTTGATTTTAAAGCCGAGTAGCCAATTGCTGTATTTTGTCCTCCACTGGTATTACTATTAAGAGCTCCTGCTCCGACTGCAACCATTCCGTTTGCTGTATTATTGTTAAGAGCTCCGGTTCCTATAGCTACCGTATAATCACTGCTCCCGTTGCCTTGTGCGGAATAACCAATTGATACAGAACGTATCCCTGCAGATGCGTTATTACCTACTAAAACAGATTCATGTCCGTTTGAAATTATGCTTTTTCCTATGCCAACTACATTTGTGTGTAATTTGTTTGTTAGCTTAAGTGTAGATGTTGTTGTGGTAGTTTCGTCATCGCTATTGTTTCCAGATGTGTTACCATCAGTACCTCCTGCTGTTTCAGTTGAAATACTTGGAGTATTTCCATTTGTTAGTTCATCATTACAAGAGTATGATTCATAACAATATTGGCATTCAAGAAAACTTTTTCCACTATTTATACAATTCGAATAACAATCATATCCACACGGTACATTATCAGCATAATATTTATATTCAATAGGTCTAACATAAGCGATGGCACTGGTTTCGTGATTAGGTATATACGCCAAGTTATTTGAATAATTACCTGCAGTACCGATAAGTATAGAACTATTGTTGCGCATATTGATTACGCCAACTTGATCGCCATTGTACATAAATCCCAAGGCGTTCCAATTGCCGTCTTTTGCATTAATCAACAATCTCGCATAATTTGCACCCGCAAGATTATCGTATGAGCCGTCAAATCCGATTCTTGCGGAGGCCAGATCCTCCACTTTAGAATTTATAAAATAAATACTGCCAGAGGCATCGTTATTTACTGTTGCCCAAGGTGATTTGAAATCAGTCTTGTTTCTCCTCGTCATAATCGGTGCAAATGCCGCCATTACTATAGACAATATCAGCATTACGACCATCATCTCAGCTAACGTGAAACCACTACGGTTCCTCAAAATCCCCAGCGTTTTTATTCCGTTCATACGAACTCCTTTTGCTTATATTCACTAGTCATTATACCAAAATTAGGCGCTTAAGTCAATATTATGTTACATAATTTTCTTATAAATTCACATAATTTTAAGATTCTGTTAAGAATTTCACAATGATAAAAAATTCTGTTAGACTGTATTTTGTGATGAAATTTAAAGAATATATAAAAACTTTTTTTGTCGGAATATTATGGATAATGGTTTTGTCTGTTATTTTCTATTTTGTAGGATTCTACAGATTATCGGAAAAAACCGATAAAATCTTCACTGCCGCATTAGAAGATTTTGAAAAAGGAGATTATCAAAACTCTTATTATTTATTTTCCAAAGTTAGTTTTCTTTCTCCGCTAAAACCGGTTGCGATATACCATAGAGGTTTGTGCGCTCAAAAACTCGAGGACTCAACTTCTGCCATAAAGCAATACACTTTTTTATACAATAACTATCCCAAAAATAAATTGAGTCTCAGAGCAAAATACCTTGCCGCACAAGAAATGACAAAGACCGAGCCTAATAAAGCAAAAAAAATATTTAACAACATTATTAAAAAAGCTCCGCAAAGTGATTATGCAATCGCTGCAGAATACTATCTCGGGGAAATTATTCTCAATAAGTATTCGGATAAAGAAGGAAATCTTTCTCCTAATTTTCCTAATTCCAAAAAGCTTGAGGCGGAAAATCATTTCCGTCACTATCTGAAAAAAGCTCCCGCCGGCAGGCTTGCTTACAACGTTGTTAACTCTTGGTTAAAACTCGGGGGCAATATTTCTCAAGATGATTACCTATTGATGGCAAAAACCGCATATTCTTTTGCCGATTATGATAAAGTTGATGAATTACTTGAGAAAACCAATATAAGTGAAAGTTGGATATTATATGCCAAAAACAACTTCGCTAAAAATAATATTGAAAAAGCTAAACAATATACAAAAACAGGGTTGTCTGAATATTCACAATACATTGATAAAAAAGAACTCGAAGATGTTATCTCGCTTTATGTGAATTCATCACAATCAAAAATTGCCGCGATAAATGAGTTATTAAATATTTCCTCAAAATCCGGAATGGATTATATAATGAACCTTCAATGTGAGAACGTTACTTCGGCAAATGTTGAAGGCTGCTATAATAATTTGTACTTATATAATACAATCGGTGATTATGCGCCAAAAGCCCTTTCAAAAATATTCATTTCAAAAGTAAAACTTCATGATTACAATTCCGCAAAAAAAGTCGGAAACGATTATCTAAATAAATTTCCAAATAGTGAATTCGAACCAATGGTACGTTTTTGGCTCGGAAAAATTGCAGAATCCTATTCACTTAATCAGGAGGCTCAAAATTATTACAATTCAATAATTATGAAAACTCCGGATAATTACTATGCATTCCGTGCCTACTTGAGACTTAACAGACTCCAAGGCCCGCTTATTATTAGTGAAATTAAACCGCAACCTGTTGAATACCCTTATCATTATGCAGATAAAAGGTTGATTGAAAATTTGATAAAATTACAAGATTATGAAATATTGGATATAATATGTGAAGGTGATGATTTCATAAAAAGTTGGATTCTCTATCACAAAGGGGATTATGCTCATTCAACTATTCTTGCTAGAAATGCAATAGAAAAAATGAAAAATAAGCCCGACAAATATGACCTGAGATGGAGACTTGTTTATCCGCTTAATTATTACGATACAATCAAGCATTACGCTGAAAAAGCAAGAAATAATATTCCATTGATACTCTCCATAATCAGAGAAGAAAGCTATTTCGATCCTAAAGCACAAAGTGTTGTCGGAGCAAGCGGCTTAATGCAAATTATGCCTGCAACCGCAAATGAAATTGCCAAACGCTATGAATTGGATGAATTTTACAACTTGTTTGATGCCGATACGAATATTATGCTCGGAAACTATTACTATTCTGAACTCAGGTCTCTATTAAGCGGTTTTGATGTATCCGCAATAGCTGCTTATAACGGAGGAATAGGGAATGTTCAGCAGTGGAAAACATCTTTATATTACAATGATACCGATGAATTCATTGAGCAAATCCCTTATCCGGAAACACAAGATTATGTAAAGAAGGTGTTCAGAAGTTATTGGAATTATATAAGAATCTATACGGCAGAATAATAAATTTTATGTATTTATCTTTACGTTTTGAACAAAAGATTGTAAAATATCGTTAATAGTTCAAAAGGAGAATTGTTATGAAGAAAATTTTGGCATCTTTATTAGTATTATCTTTCGTTATTACACCAAGTTTTGCCGCACAAAACTATTCTTACAGGATTGTTTCCCCTAAAGGAAATATCACCCGCGATGTAACCGTAAAAACTCAAAATTTTGATTTTCTTCAAGGTAGTAATGATATCCAACAACACTTTACAATAAAGGGAAGTCCTACAAAAACAGGTTCACCTTACACTATCACAACAATAGACAGACCTATTTTTGATAATGGTGAACAGGAATCCGTTGAACAAAAAGATACAATGATTATTTATAAAAGCGGTAAGAAATTCTCCTGGCGCGATGCAAGTGCAATGACCGGTGCGGCCGCTGCAATAGGAACCATTGCCGCTCTTGATCCTTATATTGTTAAAATCAACGGCAAAACATATATTATGGTCAGAGGTAATAATAAAAATTTTGTCAAACAAAATATACTCGGTTTAAACGATGATTATAAAAATCTTTTCCGCTCTCTAAAAGAATGTGATCTTGATAACAATGGAATAGTCTCAGGTGCAGAATTAAAACAATCTAATGTAAGATTAGCTCTTTTCCAGGGCAAAACTGTTTACTTTGCTGATAAAAGCAAGGATTACAATGTTGAAAATATAAAAGCTATACCTTTTAACAAAATGAATTCACAAATTCCTGAGTATTTACGTCAAATAAATAGGAATTCAAATATTCAAATTAATAAACCGGGTATTTACGGTTCATTCGAAGTTATTCTAAATAACGGCAAAACTGCTAAAGGCCTTGTCGAATTTTATTCAAAAGTAACCATAAACAATATGGTTAAAGAAGGAAACAAATAAATAAATTTTGCGTCTAATCTTTTGTAAGAGGAATTTTGAACAAAGAGGAAGACGAGAGGATTTATTTATGATGAATAACGCTTTTGGCTCAAATTCTTTGTATAAAGATCTTGAGCCTTTCTATTCTGATAATGTTGATGATTTAAGGGAAGATTCTATTGATATGGAACCGGATTTCATAAAAGAAGGAAATACAGTTCAAACTTTCAACGCAATCTTTCACGAAGATGATATTTTGCAGATGTACTTGAAAGATATTGGCAAAATAAAGCTATTAACCGCGCAAGAAGAAAAAGAGTTGGGTAAACAAATAAAAGAAGGAGACGAACTGAGTGCAAAAAGAGCCCTCAAAAAGCTTGTTCAGGCGAATTTAAGACTTGTTGTAAGTATTGCTAAAAAATATACAGGACAAGGCGTTTTGTACATGGATTTGGTTCAAGAAGGTTCTGCGGGTTTGATTAAAGCGGCAGAAAAATTTGACTATACCAAGAATTTTAGATTTTCAACCTATGCAACTTGGTGGGTAAAACAGTCAATAATCAGAGCTATTTCTAATCATTCGCGAGCAATCAGAATACCCGTACATATGTCTGATAAGATTAGAAAATATAAACGTTTAAAGTCGGAGTTAAGATTCCAATTAGGTCGCGAAGCTACTGATTATGAAATATCTGAAAAGATGTCGGTTCCAATAAAAACAATATCTACAATCAAAAAATCTATGATAAAAGAGCCGATTAGTCTGGAAACTCCGGTTACTGACGATTTATGTGTTGGTGACTATATTCAGGCTGATGATTTCAAAATGCCGGAAACCGTGAGTGATAAAAAGAAATTAAGAACAACACTGGATAAGCTTATTAAAACTCTCCCCGAACGTGAATATAAAATTATATCAAACCGGTTTGGAATCAACGGGCAATCTCCAAAAACACTTGAAGAACTTGGAGAAATTATGGGTTATTCAAAAGAAAGAATTCGTCAACTGGAAAATGAAGCTCTTAAATCTCTCAGACAATCAGGTAAAAAACACCATTTAAATGAGTACTTATAGAAGTCTTAATTAGCATCAACAAAACTTCGTATAGTCGATAGAAAACATTGCTTCCTTATTTTTTAAACATGTCAAGCACATAGAAGTTTCTAACGCTACTTTTTTTGAATAATCAGAAAAATCGGTTCCGACACGCCCCCTGTGATCGGAACACAACAGAGGACAGGTATAAACACCGTTAGTGGTAAGAGTTCTTCCGCACTCACAATCTAAACTCTGCCAAATCCATTCAACGTCATCTGCTGATTCCATATCGTTTTGCCAAAGGTTAATTTTGATATTACTTTCATCTATATCTGCATTAAAACTTTTAAATAAAGATATACAGTTAGAAATAATTTCATTTCTTGGAATATTGTAATAGTTTGCAAAGTTAATAATTGGGTTAAAACCGTATTTTAAAAGGTATTTGTACGCATGAATAGTCTGTCTGAAAGCTCCTCGACAGCGAACTTCATCATTTTTGGTTTCATCATAATGAGACATACTTAATTGAAAAATTATTTCAAAATTAGATTCATCCTCAACACGTTTCAAGAACCTTGCTTTTTTTTCGTTGATAAAACTACCGTTTGTACATATACATACATTTGAACGTGTAAGACAAAGCCTTAAAATAGAATTGAAATCGGGATGAGTCATAGGTTCTGCACCTGTTAAATAGATGGTTTCAATACTTTCATTTTTTGTATCCGCAAGTGCTTTTTTTACCTTATCAATATGGATAAAATCTTTTATGTTTCGGCTGAGAGGGAAATCTATATAGCATTTTCTGCATTTCATATTACAGTTTTTTGCTGTCATCTCAATAAATAAATTTTTTAAAGCTTTCATTTCGCACACAGGCGATTGGTAAATCATACTTTTCATTATATTGCTCTCCTTTACTATATAGAAATTCTATTTTCTAATAATTTTTATAGTATTCACCAATTGGCTGATAATGAGAAGTATTTTAAATTTTTTATTTAATTACCCTGTCTAATATTTTTTCCAGAACGATTTTTACATGTGCATAATTCAACCCGCCTTGCAAAAATGCAGTATAAGGAGGTCTTAAAGGTCCGTCGGCAGACAGTTCTATTGTTGAGCCTTCTATAAAAGTCCCGCCTGCCATGATGAGTTTATCCTCATATCCGGGAACATCATCAGGAATAGGAGTTACATAGGAGTTCACAGGTGACAATTCTTGAATAGTTTTGCAAAATTCAATTAACGGTTCAGGAGAGTTGAATGTTATATTTTGAATTATGTCCGTGCGTTTTTCAAAAAATTTTGGCGATGAATCAAACCCTATCTCATCGAAAATTTTTGAAGCCAAAACAGCACCTTTTAATGCCTCGGACACAACAGACGGGGCCATAAACAGCCCTTGAAATATTAATCTGTGTTGATTAAACATTGCACCGCCCTCAAAGCCTATCCCCGGTGCAGTTAAACGCATTGCGGCTTGTTCGACGTAATTTTCTTTTCCTGCAATGTAACCGCCTGCCTCAACTATCCCGCCGCCCGGATTTTTAATCAATGAACCTGCAATAATGTCCGCTCCGACTTCTAGAGGTTCTTTTGTATCTGTGAATTCTCCGTAGCAATTATCGACAAAACATATACAGTTAGGGTTATTCTTTTTAACTATTTCGCAGATTCGAGCAATAGTTTCAATGGTTAGAGATTTTCTGGTTGAATAACCTTTTGATCGCTGAATCAAGACCATCGTAACAGTATTATCAATAGCCTTATCAATGGCTTCAAAATCTATATCCATCCCATTTTTAAGTGGTATTTCGTCATAAATGATACCGTGCCCAATTAATGATTCGGGTTTAGGATCTCCAACGCAGCCAATAACTTCCTGCATTGTATCATAAGGGGCACCTGCAACAGAAATTAATTTGTCTCCCCAATGTAAATTTCCAAACAATACACAAGCCAAAGTATGTGTGCCTGAGACAAAATGTATTCTGACTAATGCTTTTTCAGCTTTGAATACGTCAGCATAAACCTTATCTAATACCTCACGGCCCAAATCATCATGGCCATAGCCGGAAACTGTATAAAAATGTTCCGGTGCAACTTTGTTTTCTATAAAGGCATTAAGTACTTTCTTTTGATTGAAATCTCTTATTTCATCGATTTTTTCAAACTGATTAGCTAATTCTTTTTCCGCATTTCTGATAATATCTTTATTCATATAAATATGATAAAACAACAAGATTTATCGGTCAAGATTTCTTTAAACTTTGTGTGTGATTTGTTTATTATTTTTGTAGTATAATTTTTCTAAGAGATATTATTGATAAGGAAGTCATTATGCTTAGCGGAAATGAAATAAGAAAATTATATTTAGATTATTTTAAAAACAAACGTCAACATACAATAGTTAAGAGCTCGTCTCTTGTGCCTGATAATCCGACGGTATTATTAACAACTGCGGGAATGTTGCAATTTTTGCCGATGTTTTTGGAAATACAACCTTGTCCATATGAGCCTGCACGTGCAGCATCTTGTCAAAAATGTGCCAGAGCCGGGGGAAAAGATTCTGACATTGAGAATGTCGGAAGAACACCAAGACATCATACTTTTTTTGAGATGCTGGGGAATTTTTCTTTTGGCGATTACTACAAGAAGGAAGTTATTCCTTGGGCGTGGGAATTTGTAACGGAAGTTTTAAAACTTGATAAACAAAGATTATGGATTACAATCTATGAGACTGATGATGAGGCTTTTGAAATCTGGCGTGAGGTAGGGGTTCCGGCAGATAGAATATTGAGAAAAGGTAAAAAAGACAATTTTTGGGGGCCTCCGGGTGCTTCGGGTTCTTGCGGTCCTTGCTCTGAAATTCATTATGATTTAGGCGAGCAATATAAATGCGATGATCCTCGCGGCTGCGGAATTGCAACCTGTGAATGTGATAGATGGGTTGAAATTTGGAACCTTGTATTTACAGAACTTTATCAGGATGAAGAAGGCAATCAGTCACCTTTAGGTAAGAAAAATGTTGATACCGGCATGGGCTTAGAGAGAATTACGATGGTTTGTCAAGGTGTTGCATCTACTTTTGAGACGGATCTTTTGAGACCAATTATGGATAAAGTTTCTGAAATGAGCGGGGTTCCGTATAAAAAATCTGAAAAGACAGATATTTCATTACGTATAATTACCGATCACGCAAGATGTGTAACTTTTCTTATAACAGACGGTGTAATTCCCGGTAACGAAGGCAGGAGTTACGTTCTCAGAATGATTTTACGTCGTGCACTTCGCCATGGCAAAATATTGGGAATGGAATTACCATTTCTGTATAAATTGGTTGATATTGTTGTTGAAAATTACGGGGAGGCCTACCCTGAATTGATTCAACAAAAAGAAAAAGTAATAAATACCATAAAGAAGGAAGAAGAACTATTCGCAAAAACTCTTGAACGCGGATATAAAATCTTGGAAGAATTTATATCTCAAAAGAAAGATATAGATGGCGAAAGTGCATTTAAACTTTATGACACATTTGGTTTTCCACTTGAACTTACAAGAGAAATTGCACAAGAAAACGGTCTATGTGTTGATGAAGAAGGGTACAAAGTTGCAATGCAAGAACAAAAAGATCGCGCAAAAGCTGCTACCCAAAAAATTTCCGTAACCGGTGATATTAAATACGCAAAACTTGAAAAAGAGGTTGGTTCAACTGAATTTCTGGGTTACGAAAAAAATGAAAGCGAAGCTAAAATACTTGCTACTGTGGAAGGAGAAGGTTACATTGATGTTGTGTTAGACAAAACTCCTTTCTACGCAGAATGCGGTGGTCAGGTTGGTGACAGCGGAGTTATTTTGGATAGAAAAACAAACGGTCAAGAACTTAAATTAGAAGTCCTTACGACATTTAAAGTTAATGACCTATATGTTCATCGTTGCAAAGTCATTATGGGTGAAATTGAAATAGGACATGATGTAATAGCTAAAATTGATGTTGAAAAACGGGAGGAAATTCGAATTCATCATACATCAGCCCATTTACTCCAAGCCGCATTGGTAAAAGTTTTGGGCGATGAAGTTAAACAGGCAGGTTCGCTTGTTGAAGAAAATAGAATGCGTTTTGACTTTACATTCTCACGTGCTATGACACCGGAAGAAATCCATAAAGTGGAAAATCTTGTTAATACGTGGGTTTCTCAGGGATATGAGGTAAATACGCAGGTTATGAGTATTGAACAGGCTCAGCAGACCGGGGCAACGGCGCTGTTTGGAGAAAAATACGGTGATATTGTAAGGGTTGTTTCTATTGAAAAATCAGATGAATGTATATCAAAAGAATTTTGTGCAGGAACCCACGCAAGGAATATTCGTGATTTGAGGGTGTTTAAAATCGTTTCCGAAGGTGCAATAGCCGCAGGAACGAGACGTATAGAAGTTGTTGTCGGAAAGGCCGCATATAAATTTATGAACGAGCGAATTAAAGAACTTGCTAAATTAGAAAAAATGTTTAAACTCCACTATGATGAAGTTGTGAGTCGTGTCGAAAAACTTCAGGATGAAAATAGAGAATACCAAAAAGAAATCTCTGAACTACAAGAGGTCAATGCCCGTAATAAATTCTCAACATTTATTTCTAAGGCGGAGGATGTTGAAGGCGGAAAACTATTTGTGTCAAGAATAGAAGATTTTGATGCAAAAGCCGTACGCGCAGGTATTGAACTTTTGAGTGCAAAACTCGGAGAAAGCATAATAGTTTTAGCTTCTGGAAATTGTGTTTATGCCAAAGTTTCAGATACATTTTTAAAACACGGAGTTAATGCAGGTAAAATCGTTGGAGATATCGCTCGTGCAACAGGAGCTAATGGTGGCGGCAAACCTAATTTTGCTCAAGGCGGTTTGAAAGATAAAACCAATTTGGATAAAATTCTGGCTGATACATGCTCAAGTTTGAAATGTATTTTGGAAAATAAGACAGTAAGGTCTTAGGGTAGTAAAAAGGTAACAAAGCCATATTACCTTATTTCACTGTAACCCTTGACTAAATCAAAAAATAGTAAACAAAAGTAGGTTTAACTTTAGTCAACCAAATATTTTCAGTAGACTACCCTACATCCTTCATTTGCTAGTCATTTGTAATATTCGACTTTAAGCCGGACAATTCGCTATCGCTCGGACAAGTCCGCTTTTTAATTGTCCCATATAACAATGATTGCTCATTCCGCAATGGTCGAAACTCTAAATTAACTCTAGTAATGCACGTTATAAATTAACATGATTAGGGTGCAAAACAAAAACTTGTATAAGAAAATTGTTAGAAAACAACCTCAATATACAAGCTAAAATTACTTCTTTAAGATTTGCCCTGGGCCAGACTTGAACTGGCACTGGATTTAACTCCAACCGGATTTTAAGTCCGACGCGTCTACCGATTCCGCCACCAGGGC
>CADBQW010000071.1 GCA_902796925.1 uncultured bacterium
GCGTTTTTAGGTAAATACAGCTATTTACCATACGTTTCTGAAATAATGTACGATACTGCAAAAAGATAGTTTTAAAACCTAACTGAGATTAGTTTTCGTTAACTGATTTTTGTAAAAATTTGTAGTTAGGATTCTCTTTCAATTTTTGTTCTATTTCATCGAAAGTCAGTAGACCTTTAGTGGCGCCGAACTCAGAGACAACACCAGCCGAATTTACGGAAGCATACATAAGCGCTTTCCCTATATCAGCTTCCGTTTTTGAAAGTGCAGCACAAAAAGTTGATGCAAAAGCATCGCCCGCGCCGAGTGTAGATACAACTTGACTCTCAAAAATCGGACAACGATAAAAATATTGTCCGTCAAAAGCATACGCTCCGTTTCCGCCATCGGTTATTACAATTACCTGATAATCTTTAACTTTCAGTTTTTTAAACATCTCAACAATATCCGGATGTATAAAATCTTCGGAAAATTTTGAATTTCTTGTATCAGGCCGTACTTCTATTTTTGTCGCCATAGCGGCTTCATCTTTATTCATTACGACGATATCTGCATTTTCCAGGATAACTTTTAAATAATTGAACCCTTTTTTTATACTTGTTGTACCAGCATTAAAGCATACAAAGGTATTGTTTTCACGAGCAAAAAATACTATATCATCCAGTATTCTGTTGCTTTCACCATTCAAGGGTGCAATATATAAAAGTTTAGCTTCTTTTATTGCATTAAAGTCAATGTCGCCTTTTCTTATCTTAGCATTTGCTCCTCGATGGGCTAAGACCGTTCTGTCGCCTTGAAAACTTGTCAGAATAATAGAAAATCCGGTTGAGATAGCAGGGTCTTGGACAATGCTTTCTGTACTGACAGAAGTTTTGGAAAAAGCTTTTAGTACACCTTGGGAATATATATCATCTCCAATTTTAACAATAGCATTTGTTTTAAATCCAAGATTTGCAAAGTTAACCGCTGTATTAACTCCGCCACCTCCAACAGATGTCGCAAAATCAGTTATTTCGATTTTTGCCCCATATGGGTAACTCATAAATGATGAATTTTTATCTTTTTTACAAACTGAAACAATATTTGCATCATCACTTTCAACGAAAACGTCCATCGTCGCACTGCCAATTGTTACTACATCAACCATTTATACCTCCGAAATTTTTATTTATAAATATATATTATCATAAAGATTTTTGCAAAGTAAAACTTTACAAATGGCAAAAAAAGTATATACATGGTAATATTAAGAAAATAGTTTACGGAGAGTTTATGAAAAGAATTTTAATAACGGGTGGTGCCGGATTTATAGGCAGTCATCTTTGTGAAAGACTTGTCAACGAGGGAAATGATGTAATTTGTCTTGATAATTTTTTTACAGGATCAAAAGATAATATAAGACATCTTTTGGCCAGTAATAGGTTTGAACTTGTAAGACATGACGTTACAAAAGAATTTTTTGCGGAAGTTGATCAAATCTACAACTTAGCTTGTCCTGCAAGTCCTGTTCATTATCAATATAATCCGATAAAAACAATCAAAACCTCTGTTATAGGTACGTTGAATATGCTCGGGCTTGCAAAACGTTGTAAAGCAACCATTCTTCAGGCATCGACAAGCGAGGTCTACGGGGAACCCCAGATTCATCCTCAAGTTGAATCATATTGGGGAAATGTTAATCCTATCGGAATAAGAAGTTGCTATGATGAGGGTAAACGTTGTGCCGAAACTTTTGTCTCCGATTATCACAGGCAAAATGGTGTAGATACCCGTATAATTCGTATTTTTAATACTTACGGACCTAACATGGCTGAAAATGACGGCCGTGTAATCTCTAATTTTATAGTTCAAGCCCTTACCGGAGAAGATATAACAATATATGGTGATGGCTCTCAAACTCGTTCATTCTGTTACGTTTCGGATCTTGTTGAAGGGATGATTAAAATGATGAACAATCCGCAGAAATTTGTAGGCCCGGTAAATCTCGGAAATCCTTCAGAACGTACAATTAAGAATCTGGCAGAATTAGTTATTGAGTTGACAAACTCAAATTCAAAAATTATATACAAACCATTACCGTCAGATGATCCGACTCAACGCAGACCTGATATTACCGTAGCAAAAAGAGAGTTAGGTTGGGAACCAAAAGTTGATATTAGAGAAGGTTTAACTAAAACAATAGAGTATTTTGAAAAAAAGTTATGTGAGGAAAATAAATGAAAATTGCAGTAATCGGAACCGGATACGTTGGACTCGTTGTAGGTACCTGTCTTTCTGAAATGGGAAACGACGTAATTTGTGTTGATAACGATAAAAACAAACTAGAATTGTTAAAAAAGGGTATAGTTCCTATATTTGAGCCGGGGTTAGAAGAACTCATCAAAACTAATACCAAAAACAATAGATTATCTTTTTCTGATGATTTGAAATCTGCAGTTGAAAAATCACAAATTATATATATTGCTGTTGGTACCCCTCAAGGCGAAGACGGTTCTGCGGATATGAAATATGTATATGCGGTCGCTGAAGAAATTGCCGAATCAATGAATGAGTATAAAATTATAGTCGACAAATCAACCGTTCCGGTTGGAACTGCTGAAGCTCTCACAAAATTTATAAAATCTAAAACTGATGTTGAATTTGATATTGTTTCAAATCCTGAATTCTTAAAACAAGGTGCGGCAGTTGATGATTTTTTGAGGCCCGACAGAATTGTGCTTGGTACTGATTCAGATAAGGCTCGTGATATAATGATGAATCTATACGCACCATTTGTTAGAAACCAAAATCCAATCATCACAATGGATGCAAAGTCCGCTGAAATGGTTAAATATGCTTCAAACTCATTCCTCGCTGTAAAAATATCTTATGCAAACGAAATTGCAAATCTCTGTGAAAAAGTTGGTGCAAATGCTGATATGGTAAGATTGGGAATGTGTGCAGATACACGTATCGGGACAAAATTCTTATATCCCGGGCTTGGATATGGTGGAAGTTGTTTTCCAAAAGATGTGAAGGCTCTTTTAAAAACGGCAAAAGAACACGGTACACAATGTCCTATTATTCAGTCGGCAGACGATACTAACAAACGCCAAAGACTAATTTTTGTGCAAAAAATAACAAATTTTTACGCAAATGATTTAACAGGTAAAACATTTGCGATTTGGGGTTTATCTTTCAAACCCAAAACCAATGATATGCGTGAAGCTCCCTCGATCACTATTATAAACGAGCTTTTAAAACGTGGAGCAAAGGTTCAAGCATACGATCCAAAGGCTTTCGATAGTGCAAGAATAATTTTTGGAGATAAAATTACCTATGTAGATTCAGCCTATGAGGCACTGAAAAATGCCGATTGCATGCTACTTTTGACTGAGTGGAACGAATTCAGAAAACCTGATTTTGAGAAAATAAAAGAATTATTAAAAACTCCGGTGATTTTTGATGGTAGAAATCAGTATAATAGAGAATTATTGCTTGAAAAAGGGTTTAAATATTTTTCTATTGGAAAAAGATAAAGGTGTAAATTAAAAAAAATAGGATGGCTATAACGTCATTCTACTTTATCTTTCTTTTTTAATTTAGCTTGGGCGCTCACGTTAGACGCGTTCCGTATTTTGCTCAAAAAAAAAGAGAGGTCTTTCGACCTCTCTTTTTCGCAAAATTACTTTACGCTCTGTTCGCGCCCGCTGTCTTGTGCGCTCACGTTAAACGGCATTCCGTCAACCTGCTTGCCCTGCTGACCGCAGGTCAACCCGTTGACTTCAGCCTCTGTTCGCGCCCGCTTTTTCGATGATTTCATCTTCGATGTTCTTTGGAACTTGTTCATATTTTTCAAATTCCATTGAGAAGGTTCCGCGGCCTTGTGTATTTGAACGCAAGTCTGTTGCATATCCAAACATATTTGCAAGAGGTACTGTAGCTCTTACAATTACATTACCCGTATTGCCTTGAGGTTCTTGGCCTTCTACACGACCTCTGCGACGCGAAATGTCACCAATAATCGTTCCGGTAAATTCGTCAGGAATTTCAATTTCAACCTTCATCATAGGCTCAAGTATGCAAGGTTGAGCTTTCTTACAGCCATCTTTGATAGCCATGGAGCCGGCAATCTTGAATGCCATTTCTGACGAGTCTACTTCGTGGTAAGACCCATCATAAAGTTCTACCTTAACGTCAATCATAGGATATCCGGCTAAAATACCGCCTTCAAGAGCTTCTTCCATACCTTTTCTTGCCGGTTCAATGTATTCTTTAGGAATTGCACCACCAACAATTTTGTTTTCAAATACGAATCCCGCATTTTCTTCTGCCGGCATAATTCTAACTTTACAATGTCCGTATTGACCTTTACCACCTGATTGACGGATGAATTTTGAATCCTGGTCTGCTGTTCCGCGGATTGTTTCACGATAAGCAACTTGAGGTTTACCGATGTTTGCCTCAACTTTGAATTCTCTCAACATTCTGTCAACAATGATATCAAGGTGAAGTTCACCCATCCCGGAAATAATTGTTTGACCTGTTTCTGCATCAGATTTAACTCTGAATGAAGGATCTTCTTCTGCCAGTTTTTGAAGTGCTATACCCATTTTATCTTGGTCAGCTTTTGTTTTAGGTTCGATAGCAACAGAAATAACCGGTTCAGGGAATGTCATTCTTTCCAAAATGATTGGTGCCTTCTCATCGCATAATGTATCACCAGTTGTTGTATCTTTTAAACCAACAGCTGCACAGATATCTCCCGCATAAACTTCGGTTTCTTCAAGTCTTTGATCTGCGTACATGCGAACCAATCTGGAAATACGTTCTTTCTTACCATTTGTAGAGTTAAGAACGTAAGAGCCTGATGTAATCACACCGGAATAAACCCTCAAGAAGGTTAATCTTCCAACGAACGGGTCGGTCATAACTTTAAATGCCAATGCTGAGAATGGTTCTTCGTCAGAAGAATGTCTTTCTGTCTTTGTTCCGTCTTCAAGTTCACCTTCAATAGCTTTTACATCTACTGGTGATGGCATATAATCTACTACGTTATTCAATAACAATTGAACCCCTTTGTTCTTGAACGCTGTACCACAACATACAGGAACAATTTTATTTTCGCAAACTGCTTTTCTCAAAGCCGCTTTCAATTCTTCAACTGTAATTGATTCAGGATCTTCGAAGAATTTTTCCATCAAAGTATCATCTTCGGCAGAAATTGCCTCAACCATTGCTGCACGATATTCTTGAGCTTTTTCAAGCATATCTGCAGGAATTTCTTCTTCTTTAATATCTGTACCTAAATCGTTTGTATAAATCTCAGCCTTCATTGTCATCAAATCAATCAAACCTGTAAATTTATCCTCAGCACCGATTGGTAATTGAATAGGAACAGCGTTTCCGCCTAATCTGTTTCTGATCTGATCTACAACACGGTAGAAGTCAGCACCTGTTCTATCCATCTTGTTAACGAAAACCATACGAGGTACTTCGTAACGGTTTGCTTGGCGCCATACGGTTTCTGATTGTGATTGAACACCGCCTACTGCGCAAAATACCGCAACAACACCGTCTAATACACGTAAAGAACGTTCAACTTCGATTGTGAAGTCTACGTGTCCCGGTGTATCGATAATGTTGATTTGGTGTCCTTTCCATTCAGCAGTAACCGCCGCAGATTGGATTGTGATACCTCTTTCTCTTTCTTGTTCCATAAAGTCGGTAACGGCAGCACCGTCATGAACCTCACCTATTTTGTGAGTTTTACCGGTATAGAACAAGATACGTTCGGTAGTTGTAGTTTTGCCGGCATCAATGTGTGCCGCAATACCAATGTTTCTAATTTTTTCTAATGGAGTTTTTCTAGCCATTTTCTGTCTTTCCTTATTTATCTTATTGTACACGCTATTTATAAAATATATAAATCTTTAGCTACACCATAATCATCGCACAAACATGATATTTTTCAAGAAATTATCTTTTCATGATAAAATTTAGTTACATTAAAAACGCTAGACCAAATTCCATGATATACATAACTGTATGCTAAATAAAACTGATAAATGTTTTCTAATAACTTTTGTCTTACTTATAATTAGTTTTTTGTTACCTATTATACTGACTTATATCCTTATAGCTCATAATATCAAATTTTTATTTGAAAATATTTGATTTTCAAGAAATTGTACTAATTTTATTACAGAAAAAATCGCCCTTAAAAATTTAAGAACGATTTTCATATTCCTGGAATTCTATTAAATTTACATAACTTCACCGAATTCATTTAATAAATTTCTAACTTCTTCAGTTTTTTTATTATATGCATTTGTAAGATTTTCTTTTTTTAATCTTGCTGCTTCTTTTAAATTTTCTAACACTTTAGCATACGCTTCTGCACGAGACAATTCATCAGCATCACTTTTAGTTAACTCATTATAGAATTTTAATGCATCTTCTTTTGATGCTAAATTCAAATCTTGATACATAACATCACCTTTGGAGACATTTGTATAAACATTTTCTCCTTGCCAATTTGTTTTAATGTTTATCCACGCATCAAAAGGCATACGAGCTGGTTCTATGTTGCTATATGCACCGGCATTATATTTATATTTTACAATTGGGTTTCCATTCTCATTTATTAAAATATCAATATGCTTGTACTCTTTCATATCTTTACCAATTTTGGCTAATCTATTTAAGTATGCACTTGATTTTTTAGATAAAGCTTCTCTTGCCTTAGGGTCAATCTTTAATGCCATACCAAATTGAGGTTGAGATTTGTAATTAGGGGTAATTCCTATTGGTGAAATATTCATTGTTATTTTCTCCTTTCGTTTTTGTTATCAGATATAATCAATCTTTCTGTTATAAAACACGTAATTTTCAAATTTGATACCTGTATCCCAATTTTTACAAATCTTAAAGAATAGTCTTTGTAAGAAACCGCGTACAAAATAAAGCACTTAACCCATGTCTTATTTGTTAAAACTAAGAGTTAAGTGCTTTTTTTTAGCTGGAATTTTAATTTTTATATTTATTGCGGTACTAGTTATTTTGTTCAACTAATTTTTTGCTTGCAATAGCATCTTTAACCTTTGTACCCAGATATACCCCTAAACCGCTCAATGTTGCCAATAGTGCGTATGAAGAAAATCCAAGAGCGTTTGTTTGTGCAACTTTCTTTGCCAATTCAGGGCTTAACAATTTCTTTGCTAACTTATTACCTTTTACAGAAGCCAGACCTTCTTCTAATAGTGTAGGTAAAAATGCCAAGAAAGTTAATTTGCCCGCATTATTTTTGATAAATGTTGTTGTTTTATCTAAACCATTTTTAGGTTCTTCACCCGGTGCTTTCTTTGTTTTCCATAATGCTATCAGGGAAACAGGTATTGCCAATAAAGCCATAGGGCGGCATTTTTGAAGAATCTTACCGAATTTACTTAAATTTGCATTCATAGCTTTAGATTTTTTGAAAAAAATAAGATAGAAATAAATACCCGTTGAAAATCTTTATTTCAGCGGGTATTTTATAAAAAACTTATTTCAAAGCGCAGGTCATATCTGCTTCTACAACGAGTTTTCCGTCAACAAAACCTTGGCCATGAGACATTGCGATAGGGCCTTTCATCTTTGTCATATGAACTTCCATATCTAATCTGTCACCCGGTCTTACAATGTTTTTGAACCTTATATTATTCATGCCGGCAAAGAGTGCCAATCTCCCCGCAAATTGCGGAAGCGATAAAAGCACTGGTGCTGAACATTGCGCCATAGCTTCTAATTGCAAAACTCCCGGCATAATCGGATTTCCCGGAAAGTGACCTTGGAAAAACCCTTCATTCATTGTTAAATTTTTATAGCCTTTTGCATATTTACCAGGAACACACTCAGTTATCCTATCCACAAGCAAAAACGGATACCTGTGAGGTATCATCTGCATTATTTGCATTGTATCAAATGTAAGTATTTCATCTGTAATTTCTTCTGTCATTATAATTTCCTTTCACTATATTTCTATCAATTTATCTTTTAAAATTTTTGCGACCTTAACATGTACAGCATGTCCTGCTTCTTTTGCAAGAATTTGCACTTTCATATTCAGCGGGTTTACTCCTGTTAGCCTTAAATCACCTATCAAATCAAGCATCTTGTGCTTTACCGGCTCTCTATCAGAGCGCAATTCCGTTGTAAAACCTGCATCAAGAAGTCCTACGGTATTGTCCTTAGTTACCCCTTGAGCAAAGCCAAGCATTTGAAACTTCTTCAAATCTTTATAAAATCCAAATGTTCTGGCCTCAATTATTTCATTGCTATTTTTTGGATTATAATTTATCCAGGTCTTTGTCAAATCCGGATGATCGTAATTTACTGCATATGATATGAACAATTCCTCTGATGGCAAAATAACAAGACTGGTTTTACCGTTAAGGTAATATACAGGCTCTTTAACAGTAAATGTTTTAGGTTTCGCGAACAGATGTTTTTCGATTCCTGCAGATTTAAAAAGATTTACCCATTCCTTGGAGCTTCCGTCTAATATAGGAACCTCATTTTCATCCATATATATGTCAAGTGAATCGATTCCGCAAAATGCCAAGGCTGCAGTCAAGTGTTCTGTCAACATAGCATGGTTTTTCTTGTTTTTTGCTTCACCCAAAACAACACAATGATCAGTTGCAACAACATTATCAGCAATTCCTTCGAAAGGCTTCTCGTTTCTTATGTGATAAATGATTTGACCTGATTTCGAAGGTACAAAACGCACTGTGCATGGTTTATTTTTCATTAAACCGTTGCCTGTTATTTGTGCCTCTTTTAATAATGATGTTGTCATTTATTTATCCTACTTGTGTTCTTCCATGAATGCATCAAGAACCGGTTCAAATTTTCTGAATTTGGCAAATATCTCTTGAGCATCTTTCATTGTCTTAAGTTGTTTAATAAAATCTTTTCTTGGCATGGCCGGTATACCAATTACAATTGATTTTGCCGGGAAGGATTTTGTAACTCCGGCTTTTGCAGTTATAATTGTATCCGAACCTATTTCAATATGGTCTGCCAGTCCTGCTTGGCCCGCGAGGATAACTCTGTCACCAATTACACAACTCCCTGCAATACCAACTTGTGAAACTATTAGACAACCTCTTCCGATTTTACAGTTGTGTGCAATCATAACTAAGTTATCAATCTTTGTATTATCACCTACAACTGTATCTTCAATTGTTCCTCTGTCTACAGTTGAATTTGCTCCTATTTCAACGTTATTTCCAATTCTTACCGCACCGATTGAAGGTATTTTGTATATAACGTGTTTGCTTTCACTTGCGGAAATTTCGCCATCTTTTTTGGCCTGTTCGATATTGTCAGGGTTTTCCGTTACAAAACTGAAACCATCCGCCCCAATAGAAACACCATGGTGAAGAATAACTTTTTCACCAACTTTACATCTGTCCCCAATGTTTACATTAGCATGTAAAAAACAATCTTTGCCCAATTCAACTGCTTTACCAATATATGAATTAGCCAAAATTTTTGTGTTGTCCCCTATTATTGCATCATCAGAAATTACAACATTTGGTCCGATTTTAACATTTTGTCCTATTTTTGCTGTTTTACTGATAACAGCGCTAGGGTGAATGTTAGAACCGTCGGTTATAACTTCCGGTGCTACATAGAACAAATTAAGCAATTTCATCATTGCTAATCGAGGCCTTTCAACTTCAATCGTTGTTATACCGTCTAATTGAACCCCCAAAGGAACCAATGCAGCTTTTGCTTTTGATTTTGCCATATTAGCTATTTCATCTTCCCCTAAAGCGAGTGCCAATGTATTTTCGTTACTCAACAGCGGAGGTGCAATCTGCGAAATTTGTACGTCAACAACCTTCGTTAGCATACCATCAACTATTTGTGAAATTTCTTCTACAGTAAATGTTCTCATTTTCCAATACTCCTCAAATTATTCCTTTAATTATTTCTCATCTTACTAATAGTATTTGTTGTGGATTTTCCTTGAACAAATTCAATAAATTCCACTTTTATATTATTTTTACGCATTATATCGGCTTCCGGCAATGTTTCCATTGTATAATCCGCGCCTTTTGTGTACACATCCGGTTTCATCTCATCAAGAAGTTGTTTTGGTGAATCTTCATCAAACAGCACCACATAGTCAACGCACCTAAGTGCACTTAATATTTCTGCCCTATCCTGCTCACAATTTATAGGGCGAGTTGGACCTTTGATTGAACGAACCGATTTATCAGAATTCAATAGGACAATTGAATAATCAGCAAAACTTTTTGTTTTTTCCAAATATCTTACGTGTCCGACATGCAATATGTCGAAACAGCCGTTTGTTGCGACAACAGTTTTCCCTGATTTGTGGATTGAATCCACCAACTCTCTGACTTCGTTTCTTCTAATCAACATACGATTATGATAACAGAAACAAAAAGAATTGGCACAATTGTAAAGTTAAATTATGTCCGAATGGTCGTAATAAAAAATTTTAGATTTACTTTGTAAACTTTATGTAAATTTTCTTGCCTGATCGGCTAATAGATTGTAGTATGTTTACAGATGATAATTGGGAGGAAAGATAACTTTTAATGCCGAAATTAGCAGAGGACTTTCAAAACAACCGTTATTACAGTTATTATGATCATGTAACCGGACCCGTTAGTACAGGTAAGGTTGTTTATAGACCGCGCAAGAGCTCGAGTGAATATGTAAGACATATTGAACCTCCTAAAAAATATGTCCATACATCCGGAAAAGTTTATTCAAGAAAAAGTAAAGGTAAAAAATTTATTCAAAAAATAATTTCGGCATCTGTATTGACTTTGTTAAGCATGTCAATCTTGTTGCCGGCTTTTTCAAAAGTTACAATGTCTTTTTGGAGACCTTCTAAATACCCTCATATCAAAACTGACTATTCAATGGTTCTTAACCCAACTATTAATTATCTTTCAAATAATTGGTATTTAGGTAATCATCTTATTACAGGGGCAAATGAAAAGTCCCCTCTGATGGAGAATATCAAAGAAGGGGTAGAACTTTCGGGGTTGGAAAACCAACTTGTGAATTTAATGAGTAGCTATCCGTCAGTTCATGCGGGAATTTATGTTTTTGATCCTGATAGCGGAGACTATGCCGGAGTTAATGCCGATGAATCCTTCGCTACAGCAAGTATTATAAAGCTGCCTATTTTGGTCCAACTTTTCCGCTCGATAGAATTGGGACAAGTTTCTCTTAACGAATCCATGCCTCTAACAGAATATTACAGAACGGAAGGCTCCGGAGATTTACAATTTAAAGCTGAAAATTCAACATATACAATAGATGAGCTCGCAAGAAGAATGATTACTGATTCTGATAACTCTGCGACCAACATGATTATGGCAAGACTCGGCTCCATGACGGATGTTAATTCCGGAATTAAGGATTGGGGTCTGTCTGATACATTCGTAAAAACTTGGCTCCCTGATTTGTCGGGAACAAACAGAACTACCCCTAAAGATATGGCAACTATCTTGTATAACCTTAATAATTCAAAATTTCTAAGCGAGTCATCACGTGAAAAGATATTTGATTATATGGGACATGTAAAAAATACAAGATTGCTTAAAGCCGGTTTACCGCCAAACGCGACATTAATCCATAAAACCGGAGATATCGGAAAAATGCTCGGTGATGCAGGTATTGTTTACTCCCCAAACGGCAAAAAATATATCGTCGTGATCCTTGCCAATAGACCCCACAATTCCCCACAGGGTAAGGATTTTATTGTCAATGCTTCCTCTGTCATATATAATGTTATGACAAAATGATTCGTGTCTAGTTACGATTTTTTATCGGATAAAATTTTAGTTTCTTCGGTTAGAAGATATTTTTGTTTGTCATGCTGAACTTGTTTCAGCATCTCCGTTCCACTTGCGTGTTGAATTCACTCGAATTCAACAACCTGTATATGTAAACATTTGTAAATGTGCAAAGTAAAATATAGCAATTAATAATAAGTTATATACTTTATATGTATATACGGGAATATACGGGGGTAATATGGCAATCAACAATGTTGTGTCGGACTTTGCGTTCGGCAAAAATGGGGAAGTTTATACACTTCACAGAATCTATGATAAAGAAAAGTTATCATTAATACAGATTCTGGATAGCAAGGAAAGAATCTGTCAGGTGGTCTTTTACAAAGACGGAAATCACATTGCCGGGAGAACACTTTACAATCCAAATACAGGTAAAGAACTTAAAACTATCACGTATCGTGCAGATGGCAAAACAATATGTTCAATACGGGAACTTTATCCTGATGGTGCAATAAAAAGAATAATGTTTATGAAGCCGTGCGGTAAAAAACTTTCTTCAATTATAACGTACAATGAAGATGGTAACGAAACTAAGTGCACAATATTTGATGAGAATGGAAAAGCTCAAATTATTCAAATTTAAAGCGGTCAAGAATGTCTTATAACAACAAGATTCCTTTTGAAATTTTCATCCGCAGAAAGTTCATAGGGGATTATTGTATCAACTTTTACACAAAATTTCTTTAAAACTTCTTGCGCCTCATCTATTTCATCTTGCGCCTTTAGTGATTTATATGCAATAAAGTATCCGTCATCTTCCAGCAATGGCACTGCATATTCAATTATTTTGCTCAATTTTGATACCGCACGTGCAGTTATAATATCATATTTTAAGTTTAAATTTTCTGCGCGATCACATATTAAAGTAAGATTGTTAATATTAAGTTTATCTTTCATATCAGAAATTGCATTAATTTTTTTTCTTATACTATCCAAAGCCGCAACATTCATCTGAGGGTATACAATTGCGACAGGCAAGGCCGGAAAACCTCCGCCTGTACCAATGTCAAGCATACACATGCCTGCAGGATTTATGTCATATTTCTCGAAAAAATAACTTATTGCAAGACTATCCTTTATATGTTTTTCCCATAAATATTTTTCGTCATTTTTTGATATCAAGTTAATTTTAGAATTCTGTTCTAAAAATACCTTTGCATATTTTTCAAATTTTTTATCCATCACTACCTTTTTCAGAATTGTTTATTATTTTTGAAAATTTTTCTTCACCAATTTTAGATCTTATATTCGCAATTTTAATTTTTATTCTGTTAATTTCAGAATCACTTAAAACAGATTTTGCTGCATCAAGAGCTTTGTTATAATTATTCAGTGCCTCCTCATATTTACTAAGTCTTGAATTTGAATCCCCTATTGTTAAATCTACCGAAACAAGATAAAAAGGTTCATCAAGTGCTTCTGCCGCCGATTTAGCCATGTCCAAATACTTGAATTTTAATTCTGAATTTGTATCACTGTACAATTGAGCAAGTCGCATAGATGAATTGTAAATACCGTCGTAATTTTTAGTTTCATTATCAATATTCAAACTTTCTGTAGCATACCTAATTGCATAATCGATTTTTCCATTTTCCTCACAAATAACAGATACGTTTGAATATACAGAAGACAGGTATGGATTTTCATTTATATTTTTGCTAAGATTTATACATTTTTTATAATACTCGATTGCAACATTAAAATTAGACATATTGTCATTAAAAACAGCCCATTTATAATACAATTCTGACAGAACAGCTATTGGGATGTTATCGGTTTGAAGTTGAAGTGCACTTTTAAAATAAATTTTAATGTTTTCGTAATCGTTGTCTAACAAATCAACATATAATAAAATTGATTTCAAAATTAGAGTTTCAGATATTCCATCGGTATTCACAATGTCCCGCAAAATATCTTTTGCTCTATCTTTTTTAAAAGTCATAAAACAAATATTAGCAATTTCAAGTTTTATTTTAGACGACTTTTCTATATTTCCTGCGGTATCAAAAATATCTGTTGCAAGTTCATAATATTTTGCAGCATTAAACCAATCAGAGATTTTTTTATAAGTTTCACCGAGTTTAGTGTAGATTGTCGGAAGAAAATTATGAAAATCTTTGTCCGAAGAAAGTGTTAAAGCTTTTTGGCATATTGCGATAACTTTTTTGTAATCATAATTTTCCTCTGCAGGTACTATCAAATTCATAAGTTCAACCAATTTAAGGTCGTTTATTTCTTCCTGAGTAATAGCATCTTCGTGAGATGCTGCAACAAAAGAATTTATACTTTCTGCAATATTTTCAAGAGCATTTTCATCAAAAATAAACGAAACTTTTTTTAGTGCTTCTTTCGATTTTTCCAGTATAACTTCATGGGATTCTTGCTGTTTATAAATTTCTTTATCCTGATTATATTTGCTTAATGGCTGATAATTAACAAGTTGAATTTTATTTATTTGATTTTGAATATTTTTTTGACGTTGAGGAATAAACGTTTTATGATAGTCTATCTCATTTCTCATCGTATTTCTAGATATAACAAGATCTCTTTCCAAAGGTTTTAAAGGGAGTTGCGTCTCATAAAGTTCAACACAGGCTTTGTGTATTTTTATTAATATATTTTCTGATATAGAATTTTGAGCGATAACTTTATAAAAATCCGGCAGAGATATCAACTCATTTATTTTTTGCAAAATAAGATTATCTTGGAAAAACTTAATTTTATCTTCATCGTAGAGGTTTAATGTTTTTAAAAGGTTTATACTTACTGGATGTCTCATAACCGCTAAAAACCTAAAAAGATGACCGCTTACAGGATCGACAAGATTTAGTGCCTCCCTGAAAATAAATTCACCAAAAGGAAGCATACTTTTTGTGTATCC
>CADBQW010000072.1 GCA_902796925.1 uncultured bacterium
AGCTGATTCTATCATAGGTTTTCTGTGACTAACTACTATAAATTGCGTATTTTTTGATTGAGATTGAACCATTTTTGCAACAAGTTCAACATTCATTGTATCAAGATTAGCATCTACTTCATCAAATGCGTAGAACGGAGATGGCATGTATCTTTGGATTGCAAAAACCAAAGATAGGGCAGTTACTGTTTTTTCGCCTCCGGACAATCCTTTCAATCTTTGAGCTTTTTTATCTCTGATTGATGCGTTTACGTCCATTCCGCCGGACAGAGGATCTTCAGGATTTTCAAGCTTTAATTCACCTTCGCCTTCTGTTAACATATGGAAAACTTCTTTAAAATTTGAGTTTATATTATTGAATGTTTTCATAAAGGTTTCTTTTTTCATCTGTTCGTAACCTTGCATGCGTTCCAGGATTTCTTTACGCTCTTTAGATAATGTCTCTATTTGAACCTTTAGTTCCGCTTCACGAGCTGCAACTTCATCATATGCTTGAATCGCCCGCATATTAACATCGCCAAGCTCTGCCATTTTTTTATCTAATCGTTGAATACTTGAATTAATTTCATCTATAGAGATTTTTACAGGTTCGAGTTTGTCAACATCAACCCCGGTATCCTCAAGTTCTTTTTTTGCCTGCTCAAGTTGAGGTTCAAGTTCTTTTCTGCGCGTTTTAAAGGATTCAATTTGTTCTTCTATTCTTTCTATATCTGCTGATTTAATGTGGCGTTGTGTTTCGAGATTTGTTAGTTCTGTTTGAATTTCGTCTCTTGATTTTATCAATTCACCAAGTTTTGATTCGATAGCTTCTAATTGTTCTTTTAATATTTCAAGTTTTTTATCTGTTTCGGCTATTTTAACTTTTTGTTCAGTTTTTGTAGCCTCAAATTTTACATTATTTGATTCAATATTTTTAATTTCATCTTCCTTTGATTGAATTAAAGTTTCATGGAATGTGATTTGACGTTTAAAATCTTCAAGTTCATGGTTCGCATTCATTATTTTTTGCTGCAATCGCTTGATTTCATTTTCAACACCCGCAGTTTTATCTTTCAAATCTTTAAGATCTTTGTCATTAATAAGTTTTTCGACTTCCTCCATTTCGGATTGAACTGAAAGCATTTCATCGTTAAGTGTAACATTTTTTTCTTCAAGTTTATCTAGTTGTTTGTTTAACGATTCAAGCTTAGGTTCAGACTCTTTTACGAATTTTTCTTTCTCGGCCAAAATTCCTTCACTGGCATTATAGTTTTGTGTCATATTATTTAATTCAATTTTAGATTTTGAAAATTCAGTCATTGAATTAGAATAGTTGGAACGAATTTTTTCCAATTTATCATCCAAAGAAACTTTTTTATCTCTGAGGGTTTTTAATTTGGTTTCCATATCTTTGAGTTTTGATTTAAATTTTTCAAGTTCTTCATCGTCGTTTTGGCTAAAACTCAATCCGCTGCGTTTTGGTATTGAGCCGCCTGTAATGGAACCTGTCTTTTCAAATAATTCACCTTTTAAAGTGGCCATTCTGTACTTGCCAATAAGTTTTTTAGCGCATTCCATATCTTCGACTATAAGTGTATCTCCAACAGCGTAGAAAAATGCATCAATGTATTGATCATCAAAATCTACGAGGTTTATTGCATAATCTATAACCCCATTATCTTTAGGTAAAGCCAATTTATTTGGAGCTTTTTTAATTTTATTTAGCGGTATAAATGTTGCACGACCTGCATTACTTGACCGTAACATTTCGACAGCGACTGAGGCTACATGTTCATCGTCAACAACAACATGTGCCATTCTGCCGCCAAACGCTACTTCCATAGCTGCGGAATACTCTTTGTCCACCGTACCTAATTGTGCAAGTGGTGCATGTACACCTCGCAAATTGGCGCTCATAATTGTGTCTATTGCTCGCCCAAAGTTTGTAGCTTCATACGCGGCTTTTTGCGCTTCCATAGTTGAAATTTTGCGATATGCCATATTAATGTTGTAACTCAAATCGTTAATTTCATTTTCAACGTTATCTTTTTCTGTAAGTGTTGATTGCTGAACGCCTTTTAATTCTTCAAGTTCTTTCTCTAACTGGGCTACGAGAGACTTTTTCAAGTCATAATCGCTTGCGTAATTATTTTTGGAATTTGTTAAATCATCAATTTTTTCTTTTGCTTTTTGCAGTTCAACCTGAAGGTTTCTTAATTCATTTTCAAGCGGTAGCCTTGTTTTAATAAGTTCATTTTCCTTATCTTTTAAATCTTCAAGTTGTTTTCTTAAAGTGTTACGCTTTTCGATATACTTATCGGCAGAGGCACTCATTCCTGTCATATCTTGAATAATTTTTTTCAATTCTTTATCGCGCTCTTGCATTTCAGCTTCCAGAACTTTTATTTCATCATTTTTGAGATTAATTTTTAGGTTAAAATCTTCAATTTTCTTTTTGTAGTTCTCGATACCGTTTTTTGAATTTTCTATTGTTTTAAGACCGTCTTGGATCTGTTTATCAGCGTAGACAGATGCAAGATTAGCTCTGTCTTTTTCTCCTTTTAGTGCTTCTTCTTGTTTTTTTAATTCAATTTGTTCAGATTCACCTTTTTCTTTTACGGTTGCGGAGATTTCTTCGTACTTAACTTTTACAAGCTTTAATCTTTCGTCAATATCTTTTGTTTTGATTTCTTCTTCTTTTTTCTTTTTTACAGCGGCAAGGATATTTTCATGAGCAAGTTCAAGATTTCTTTTTACATCAAAGAATTTGACGGTATTTACCTGACTTTCAAGTGAAGCCTTTTTATCTCTTAAAGTTTGATATTTAAGCGCGACTTCTCTTTCGTCTTTTAATTGCTCAAGACGGGATTCAACTTCACCAAGGATAAGATTAGAACGCTCAACTCTGGATTCAACGGTATTTAATTCGTTTGTGGCCTGTTCAACCCGACGGTCAAAATCGGCGACTCCCGCAATTTCATCAATAATTTTTCTTCTGTTTATAGGAGTACAAGTAGTTATCCACTGCACATCACCCTGCATAATTACATTATAACTGTTTGGGGTGACGCGATATTTTTCAAGCAGTGCATGAACATTCGACAAGGTTGTAGCTTTATCATTTATATAAAAAGTACTTGCAAATCCTTGAGAGGTCTTTCTTATTCTTCGACTAACAGATAAATCTTCCCCTTCATCCATCCCAAATATTACTTTCACGGTCGCTTCGTTTTTCTTAGTATAAGTTGAAATAAATTCTGACAAGTTTTCAGCCCTTAGCTCGCTTGCACTGGCCAATCCCAAGCAAAAAAGGACACTATCAATCAGGTTACTTTTTCCGGAACCATTTGGTCCTGAGATAGTTGTAAATCCTTCCAACAGGGGTATGTCCGTTTTTGCGGCTATTGATTTAAAATTATCTATTTCGAGCTGTTTTATGTACATCCTTTTCCCTAATAGCTATTAATATTCTCTAATTAGACAACAAGATATCTGTCTTGTCAAAAATGTTAAGTTAGCATTTTATTATTTTTAAAAATTCGAATCTGATGTTTCGCGGAATTTGATTAGTTTTAAAAAAGAGTAATTGCCTTCAAGATTAGCCTTATTTGTATTTCCATTAAGTGCATCGAGATATATAGCATCGTCTTTTAACTCTCCTATAAATTTAATATCGCAATTTACCTCCGGTAAATCATCTATGCTTAGATCATTCATATTTTCGCCTAAGAATATGGTATTTTTTTCTTTACCGGTTATTTTTTCCGCATATTGATTAAGGTATTCAAAAATATTATCTCTCAGTTTTATTTCTTGTTTTTCATTAAGAATTACTTTTGGTGATATTTCAATATTGTCAACGACAAGTATAGGGTGTTTATTTGATGTTTTAATGAAATACAGAAGTGCGTTACCTATAGTGTTACCCGTCGTGTTATCAACAATTTCGAGCATATTGAAGGCTGTGTTGTAATGATACCTGGCAAGATCTACATCATGGCTTCCTGACATTTTCATGCAGCATTCTGAAAGATTTCCTTGAAATAAGTCTTTTTGTGGTATTCTACCCCAAATTTTCAATGTAAAATCTAAAGGTTTGCATCCTTCGTTTAATAATGTTAATTCGGCTTGTTTTAATATATCATCCAAACCTTTAAAGGTATTCTCAACCTTTTGAGCGCCTCCTTTTATTGAAACATTGTCGCAAGACAGATTTCTTTTAGCTCTGTTCCTTACAGGAACGAGTTTATTGAGCGTATTTTTTATAAATTTACACAAATTGTAAGGATTTTGTTGAATATCTTTCGGGACTTCAAACAAATCATCACTATTAATGTTACCGGCAAGTTTTTTATCTATAAATTTATTTAGTCCTGAGTTTCGTCTTTTTAGCATATTAATTGATTCTGTAAATATATCGTTCAATGTTTTCCAGTATTCTGAATTTGTATTAAGTACAAATTGTTTTTTAAATGATTTTGGGGTATTAATCCAAAATCCATAGTCTAAATTAAGATTTTTGAATTGATCTTTAGTTTTTTTATTTGTTTTTCCAAATATGTTTGAGACATCGCTTATGTATGTTTTAAAATCAGTTGAGTTTGCTATATTTACAACTTGTTTTATTTCTTCCTTTCCGCTCTCTGAAAGGACTTTTGATAGTTCAGGAATGTATCTTAAATCCCATTCTAAAAGTTTGTCAGGATTTAATTTATTAATTTCAGAATCAAATTTTAGATTTGATTTTATTACTATTTTTTTAAGTAAATTTATCCATAATTCATTTATGTCTATATATCCTCTACCTATTTGTCCGGATATATCTTTAAGATTTTCCGGTGTATTGATTTCTCCTGATTTTAAGTAGTCGATTAAATTTAATTTTGCTTTAGGATTTAAAAGCTTACCGGATTTATCGGGAAGATTTGAGAGTTTTTTCAAGAGGTCAAGTTTTTCCGGAGAAAATTCATAAAGGGTATTTAGTGTAAATACTGCATTTTCTGTTCTTTGTCTCAATAAGACATTTAAAGTCTTTAGATCAAATACCGATGCTGCAATCAAAATCTTGGAATAACAGGTTTTAAAAAATCCTTCTATTTGTTTTTGCGGGTTAAAATCCATACCATTAAGGTATAGATCAGGATTTTTAATACATTTATTTCTTAATATTTCCGCTTTTTTTACTATTTTGTTAATATCTTCATCAAATATATAGTCTAAGTGTTTATTGTTTACAGGAGTAACTACTCTGGGAATCATTTCTTTAGGAAAGTTTAATTCTTTATCAAAACATAATCTTTCTACAACTTGTTTACTGCCATCAAGTCTTGCAAATATTATGTCCGGTATCAATTTGTTTGGTATGTCATTATCTATACATAATCTTTTAACAAAATTTTGGTTTGATTGATTCGTAATATTTAATATACTCGGGATTAATTCATTTTGAAAATTTAATGAATTGTTAAAGCATAAAAAATTAGCCAATTCTTTGTTATTATCTCTATAGCATCTTAATATATTTTGTTTTAAATCAGCACTTATGTTCTCTATTTTTTTTAGTTTTTGCGCGAAATCACTATTAATGCCTCCTGCATAGACATCTTTTGATTTTATACTCATTGTATATGCAGGTGTTGCAAAATCGTTTATAATTTTATTTCTGCAAATTCTTGGAATATTATTGTTAATAAAAATTTTCATAAAAATGCTACCTATAATGTTTATAAGTAGCGTAAAAATTTTTTTTGCTATCGTTTTAAGTTTTATTGCCCTAATTCATGAGCCTTTTGCGCAGTTTGCTTGATGACATCATAAAACAATTTAGCAGAATTTTCTTCATTCATAACAGAAGTTCCGACATAGGTACACCCACCCTTTGTAGAGACGTTATCTATAAGAGTTTGTACAGAAGTTTCACCTCTGTTGAATAACATTTTTGCTGACCCTAAAGCTGTTTGAGTTGCAAGAATCAATGATTTTTCGTATTCCAATCCCAATTTTTCTCCGGCTCTTGCAATTTCTTCAATAACTTTATAGAAAAATGCAGGACCTGAACCTGATATTGCAGTTACAATATCAATTTGGGATTCATTAACAGAAATACATTTTCCTATATTGGACAGTAATTCAACAACAAATGTCAAATCGCTATCTGTTGCCCAGGAACCTTTGCAAACGCCACTCATACCTTCAAGTACCAATGCAGGAGTATTTGGCATAACTCTTATTACCCTATTGTGACCGATTATTCCTTCAATTTTTTTTGTACTGACTCCTGCAGCGATTGATACAATTAATTTCTCCCCAGTTATTTCGGATTTTATTTCTTCAAGAATTTCAGGTACATAACCAGGTTTTACCGCAAGGAAAATTACATCAGAATTTATAACCAGTGCCCGATTATCGGTTATAACATCGATTCCAAGTCTTTTTGATGAAGCTTCTGCAATTTCAGGATTAAGCTCCGAACCTTTTATGTTATTCTTATTTATAAATCCGGAATTTATAATTCCGCTTATAATTGCACCGGCCATCTTGCCACAACCAATGAATCCAATCTTTAAATTTTTGTTCATATTAGTTAACCTCTTTCCTTTTCTCTGTTGACTTAAAAATATTTTTAATATAACATTAAGATTATACGACAAAAAATAACAAAAAGGAAAAATAAAAAATGAAACGTACACTAGAAGGAACAAAAGCAAAAAGACAAAAGGTTAGCGGATTCAGAGCGAGAATGGCTACTCCTGGCGGTCAGGAAGTTTTAAACAGACGTCGTGCAAAAGGTCGTCATCAGTTAGCTATTGAGGGTTCTAAAAGAGCTTAATTTGTAGAAACTGACTTTTTTAAGGTCTGCGTTATGCTAAAAAGGCAGTATAGACTTAAAAATAAATCGGCATTTACCGCTATATACAATAATAGACACTCAATTCATAATGGGGGTGTGACTTTGTATGCAGGTATCTCTAAAAATTTAACAAAAGCCACGGATGTTTTACCAACGACTGTGGCTTTTGTTGTTAGTAAAAAAACTCATAAACGTGCAGTAAGGCGTAACAGACTTAAACGACTCATAAGAGAGAGTTATAGACTTCTTCAAAAGGATAATTCTTTAGGTAATTCTCAACAATATATGTCATTGATTTTTACCGGTCATCCAGGTGCTCTAAATAAGTCTTTTGATGAAGTGAAAGAGATTGTTTACGAACTATTAATGCGAATTTAATCAAGTTACTATATGCTTGTCGAAATAGATGGAGCTATTGCAATAAATTGTCTTACTAAATCTGTATCCCAGATTGTGCCGGCACCTTCTTTTAATATGTCGCAAGCCTTCTCTATGGCCATACCTTTACGATAAGGTCTATCGCTAATTAATGCGTGAAAAGCATCTGCAACAGCAACTATTCGTGCAGCAAGCGGAATTTTGTTTCCTTTTAGTTTTTCCGGATATCCATTGCCATCAATTCTTTCATGATGATATTTAACAATCGGGATAAGATCTCTCAGGGCTTCATTTGGGGCTAAAACTTTTTCAGCACCTATAGTTGGGTGTTGTTTCATAATTTGCCATTCTTCGTCGTTTAACTTACCAGGCTTTTTGAGAACATTTTCGGGTATACCTATTTTGCCGACATCATGCAATAATGCACCAAGTGTTATACGCTGTACTTCATTTTCAGGCAGGTTAATTGCACGAGCAAGAGCTTCAGAATATCTTGAAACAGAGGTAGAATGACCTTTAGTATATGGATCTTTTGCATCAATTGCACCTGCAAGTGATGTTACCATTTCTACCAAATGAGCTTGCGAAATAACCTGTTCATTATTAAATCTGTGAACCAATTCTTCTTCAAAATTAATACCTAATTGTGAGTGACGTTTTGTGACAATTTGTGCAAAAGAATGCAATGCTGTATCATCCCAGAAGTTAAAATCACTGGAACTTACAATCGCTGACATCCCCTCCTTGTATCCTTTTGCCTGCGAAATATACATAGCTTGTTCTGCAAGTATGAGCAATTTTTCCTGATTATTTGCACATTCAGGATAGGTTGAAATGCCAACTGAAACTTTTACCGGACCTACATCATCTACAAAGCAACATGATAGGCAATAAGTGATATATTCAGCTATGTATTTTGCATCATTTGTATCGGTTTCAGGAAGAATAAGGGCAATTTCATCACCGCCATACCTTCCCGCAACGTCATGAGTCCTTAAATTTTGCTTAACTTTTTCGGCAACTAATTTTATAACTTCATCACCTTTAGCATGACCGAGTTCTCTGTTTATCTTAGATATATTGTTTACGTCAAACATAAGTACAGAAAGGCTTGTTCCATTTGATTCCGCTTTGTTTAATTCTTTTGTAAGTCTTTCCTGAAAACCTCTATGATTATAAAGTGAAGTTAAAGTATCAGTATTTGCATATAAGCTGGTTTGATTTAGTAACTCTGAATTATGGATAAACAGTGCACAATAGTTAGATATAAACGATAAAGTGTTTGTATTAACATCTGCATCTGTACCTATAAGCATAACCCCAATACACTTGCTTAATGAAATAAGCGGTAGAAGAATTACCGAAGATTTTTTTAAATATGGTATATTTAAGAAGGTGTTTGAGTTGCAAGTTATTATTGACTCCGAGTTATAACAATTCATAATTGGATTTTCTTTGTCTGAAATGAAAATTTTTGATGAATATGTGTTTCCGGAATTGCTAAAAAGTTTTAAATTTATGCATTTTGACTTTTCATGCATAATGCCAAAAGCTGTAAATGAGCATTTCAATTTCGATGTAAATATTTTATTTACAGAAATATACAAATCTTGAATGTTTGATTTATTTTGTAATTCTTCGTTTAAACTTTCAATTAATTCTGTAGAGTCAACGATTCTTGCGGAAATTGTGTTCTCAATATATCCTGAATAAAGTTTGTTTGCACCTCGACTGTTGTTATTAAAAACGTTAATTTTTGCAACTATGTCAGCAGGACTTTTAGTAATAGGAGCAGAAATGCCTCGAATGTCATGTTTTTTTACAGGACGCGAAATCATTTTTATCAAAGAATTATCGGCACCATTCATTCCCTCAAATGGACTTGTTGCCGCTTTTTTTCTTTGTCTTGATTTTTTAGTATTTTCAGTGTCAGTTTTGTTCAAAATTTCTCCTACACTTATCTCAAAACATGTAAATATTTTCATTTGCTAATATGAACGTAAATGTTTACATTACTAAATTATTCTACAAACTTTGCAGTACAAATACAATACACTATTTGGATGTTATATCCCATCAGGATTGTTTTAGAAACACTAATATTTTATTTACCTTCTACACTATTATTTTACCCGTAAAATTCAAGTATATAACCAAATTTTAGAAAAAATTTACAATTGGATTTATGTTTATGTTAAACTATACACAGTTATAGATAAGAAGGGGATTTTAAAATGTTACATAATTTTATGCAGAGTCATGCTATGATAATCACCGGTGCGATTCTTGTAATTTCATACATTTTTATTGCTACCGAAAAAATACAGAAATCTGTAGTTGCTCTTGTCGGCGCGGCAATTACTATGTTACTTGGTTTAATTCCTTTTTATGGCACTGTAAAAGACGGAGTATATATAAAATCGCTTTTTGACTATATCGCCTTTGATGTTATTTTTTTACTTATAGGAATGATGATTATTGTCAATATAGCAAGTAAAAGTGGTATATTTAAGTTGTTAGCTTTAAAACTGCTAAAGAAGACAAAAGGTCATCCTAAGACAGTTTTGTTTGCACTTGCTGCATTTACGGCTATTGCATCCGCCTTTTTGGACAACGTAACAACTGTAGTTTTAATGTTACCAATCACATTTGTTGTAGCTAAAGAACTTGACACGGATCCTATTCCTTTTTTGATAGCTGAAATTTTTGCATCGAATATTGGTGGAACAGCTACATTAATAGGGGATCCTCCGAATATCATTATCGGAGCTAAAGCTGGACTTAGTTTTATGGACTTTTTAAGAGAGCTGACAGATGTTGTTATAATGATTTTTGTAGTTTCCATGAGTGCTTTGGTATTTATATTTAGAAAGAATTTAAAATCTTCTCCTGAAAGAATGGCTCAAATTGTGAATTTGAATACTGATGGTATAATTAAAAACAAACAGTTGATGTTTCGTTCTGTACTGACGTTGCTACTTGTGATTTTAGGTTTTATAACTCATGATATAACAGGTATTCCGGCATATGTATTTGCAGTTTCAGGTGCGGCATTTTTGCTGTTATTTGAAAAACCAAAAGAAATATATCAGGATGTGGAATGGCTTACAATATTTTTCTTTGTGGGTCTGTTTATAATCATTGGAGGTTTTGAGGCTTCCGGAGGTATAAGTTACCTTGCTAACTTACTAATTAAATTAACGAACGGTAGCTTAGAATTTGCAACCATGCTTATGCTGTGGGGATCCGGAATCTTGTCAGGGATAATTGATAACATCCCTTACACCGCAACCATGGCTCCACTTATTGCAGAGGTTCAAAAGATGTTACCTTATTCAGGTACCGGGCATAATCCGCTCTGGTGGGCATTGTCATTGGGTGCTTGTTTGGGTGGAAATCTTACTATAATAGGAGCGGCGGCTAATGTTATTGTTAGTGAATCTGCACATTCAAAAGGCTATAATATTCCATTTATGAGGTTTTTAAAATACGGTATTTTGATAGTATTTATCTCGCTTTCAATAAGTTCTCTATATCTGCATTTTAAATATCTGGTTTAGATTTTTTATCAAATTAGAATGGTTAATCGAAATCGGTTAACCATTCTAATTTATTTGTTAGAATTTAAAATTTATATTTTAATCTTCTTGTGATATTATTTGCGCTCCGTTTTGTTCGACAGGAAGTGTCAATATTTGAACATTAACATCTAAATTTTCGAAGGTTTCTTTTATAATACCTTTTATTCTTTCCAGATTAGTTTTTTCAGAAATCACAAGAATTGTAGGTCCGGCCCCGCTTAAGACAACGCCTATAACGCTATCTTCATGTTTTAAATTTTCTTTGACCTCTGCAAATCCCGGAACCAATTTCATTCTGTAAGGCTGGTGCAATTTGTCATTTAAAGCAAGTTTTAACAAGTTCTTATCTTTGTTATTTACTGCTTGAACGAACATACCCATGCGTTTCGCGTTAAAAATGGCATCCTTCATCGGAACTTCTTCTGGCAAAACTGAACGTGAAATATCAGTAGCCAGTTCATAATCAGGAATACATACCGTTATTTGCCAATCATCATTCCAATTTAATTTTGAATAAACAATACTGCCGTCTTCTTCCTGACTGGATAGGCATAAACCGCCAATTATTGCAGGGGTAACATTATCCGGATGACCCTCTACCTCAGTTGCAATTGATAATAACGCTGTTTCATCTGCGGGCTCACCCAAAAGTTTATTTGCAGCTAATAACCCACCTACAATAACCGCCGCACTGCTTCCCAGACCTCTTGCCACCGGTATTTGAGAGTTTATATTTATTTTTAACTCACTTGGAGTCTGTCCGATAGAGTTATATAAAAGTTTTACGGCCTTGTAAACAATACTGTTTTCATCCATTGGAATATGTTCTAACGACATTTCATCTATAGAATCGTCATCCGCCATAATATTAATCTCAATTCCTGTGCCCGGTAGTACCGTTTCTTCCAGAGTAATAGTATTATATATAGGGAGTGCCATCCCCAAGCAATCAAATCCGGGCCCCATATTTGCCGTTGTGGCGGGCACTTTCACACTTATTTTCATAATTACCTTTCAATTTTCTTTGATTATAACAAAAATATTTTATTTTTGCATTACTAAGATATTTAAACAATTTGATAATTATTAAAATAACGTTACAATTGAAGAATGCAGGAATTTTATCCATACTTTACTAATGATGGTTCTCCGGGGCTATATTCGCCAAAGGTCGACGATATATACCATTCAACCCACGGTGCACTCACAGAAGCCTACGAAAAATTTATTCTTCCTGCAAATCTGATTGAGTATTTTGAAAAAAATAATAACGTAAAAGTCTTGGATATATGTTACGGCATCGGATATAATACAAAATCATTTCTAAATTTTTATTTTGAAAATATTTATAAAAAAAATTTTACAAAAAATAAAAAATTTTTTTCTAAAAAGTTTTATAATTTTATAAGCTATATCAAATCGATATGTACCGATAATATTAATGCACCAATAAATATCGAAACGGTACATACCGATAATATTTTTAATAATAAATCTTATAAAAATAACAGCGAGAATAAAATTTTCATAAAAGCAATTGATATTAATAAGAATTTAATTTACATGTCTCCTTTTTTAAAAATAAAAGGTAAGAACAAAAAAATGCTTTTTAATAACTCAAAAATAAACAGCTATTTAAGTGAAAAAAGTAAAAATAAATATAAATTAAACAAAATGATAAATAAAATAATTTTAATAAAATTAATTAAAAATACACCTGAAATTTTAGAAAATAGGGATCTAGAAGAAGTTTTACACTCAAAAAAATACAGAGATTTTTTTGAGCCCACTATGAGGCTATTTAAGAGGGTCTACAAAACTAATTTATATAAGATATCCACCGGCGACATAAAAACGGCCTTCTTACATAATATATATTATAGGTACATAACGTTACGTGATAAAAACGGGCTAAAATCCTTTATTAATAGCAATATTGATATTATATGGGATTTTAATGATGCACGGCAGTCTTTATTGGTTGATGATAATGTCTATAACTTCATTTTTTTAGATGCGTTTACCCCTTCAAAATGTCCATGTTTGTGGAGTCTAGAATTTTTTAAATTGCTTTATAAGCATCTTGATGACAATGGTATGATTTTAACGTACTCCTCATCTGCCGCGGTAAGAAATGCTTTTGTAAATGCCGGTTTTTGTATCGGCTATATAAAAAATGAATCAACCGGAGAAAATATTGGCACAATTGCCGCAAAAAATAAAACCTTGATAAAACACAACCTCTCAGAATTCGATTTAGGGCTGCTAAAAACAAAATCAGGTATAATGTATAGGGATAAAAATTTAGACGCCATTAACGAGGATATTATCATTGAGCATAAAAATGCTGTTAACAAGAGTAACTTAGAGTCGGTTACTCAATATAAAAAAAGGTGTAAAATGGAGATAAATAAATGAAAAGTTACGATATTGTGATTATTGGCGGCGGTACCGCCGGGTGTGCTGCAGCGTATATCGCCGGAAAATTAGGATTAAAGGTTCTTATTATCGAACAAAATTCTCATTTGGGCGGTACAATGACCTCAGGACTTGTTGTTCCTGTAATGAAATCCGGCGAAAATCAGATAAATACGGATTTTTATAACGATCTTATAAATGCAATGAGCAATGCCGGCGGGCAGATAACTTTTCAGGGAAATCCCGGTTGGTTTAATCCTCAAATTTTAAAAATTATTTTAGAAAAAATGTTAACCGAGGTAGGGGTAGATATCATTTATAACTCCTGTGTTGCAGATATAAACATGAAATCACGCCAAATTGAAAGCCTTAATATCATTTACAATTCTAGAATTTACTCATCAGCCTGCACATGTACCTCTACATCAAATTTTTCTTATAAAGGTGTTTTAGATGAAAATAAAAACTATAAAATATTATCGGTATATGACGATACGTTATGTACCGATAATACCAAAAAATATAATTCTATAAAATACAAAATATTATCGGTACCTATCAATTCGAAATACTATATTGATGCAACAGGAAATTCTGAAATTTGTAAAAAATGTAATTGTGAATTTTTGGATGAAAAAAATATTACTCAACCGGTAAGTCTAAGATTTGTTATGAGTGGTGTTGATGTAGATCAATTTGGGAGTTGGCTTTTAGAATACGATGATAACAGAGAAGTTAGTCCTGTTGTGAATATAGGTGGTATAACTCATTTATCAACAGCATATACCTGGGATACAGATAAGCATTGGGCTTTAGCCCCGTTATTTGATAAAGCAGTGGAGGAAAATGTGCTAAAAGACAGTGACAGAAACTATTTTCAGGTATTTACCATCCCCGGTATGCCTGGTTCTGTAGCTTTTAACTGTCCAAGAATTATGCTTGATAATAATGAACTATCTTTTGAAAGTGCCTCTAAGGCTCTCGAGGAGGGGCATAGAGCAATTTTAAGAATATCAAAATTCTGCAATATATACTTAAAAGGTTTTAAAAATGCTTATATATCAGATATTGCTGATATGCTAGGGGTTAGAGTTTCGAATAGGATAAGGGGGCGTTACGTTTTAACTAAAGATGATATTTTAAGCGGTAGAAAATTTAAAAATCCTGTTGTTATTTCAAATTATCCAATAGATGTTCATTCTGGAAATAAAAATCAATCAAAGCTGGAAAAAGTAAGTGATTATCAGATTCCGTTGGAATGCTTAGCATCAGCAGATATTGACAATTTATTTGTTGTCGGGCGTTCACTTTCTGCTGAATTTGAGGCACAGGCTGCGGCAAGGGTTCAGGCATCATGTTTTTCAATGGGGGAAGGATTAGTCAAATATCTTGCAAACAATTTATAAAGCACCAATTTTATGATATAGTTAAGTTGTTGAGAAGGGTAAATTAATGGAAAAAGAATTACGCGCGAAAGTTAAAGCGGCGGCAAGAGAGTATTATAGCAAAGTTTACGGAGTTGAGAAAGTATTTGACTATATTCCCCCTTCGGGCAAACTTCTCGGTATAGAAGAACTTGAGAATATGATTGATGCTACACTTGATATGTGGCTTACTGCCGGCAGATTTAATGATAAATTTGAAAAAGAATTTGCTAGGTATTTAGATATAAAATATTCGCTTACAACAAATTCCGGTTCAAGCGCTAACTTGTTGGCATTATCTGCATTAACTTCGCCAAAATTGCATGAGAGACAGCTTAAAAAAGGTGATGAAGTTATAACTGTTGCGACAGGATTTCCTACGACTATAAATCCTATAATTCAACAAGGTTTAATACCTGTTTTTATTGATTGTGAAATTGGGACATATAATATAGATGCCGCTAAAATTGAAGATGCAATTACCGATAAAACGAAAGCGATTTTTTTAGCTCATACGCTAGGCAATAGTTACGATTTAGATAAAATAATGTTACTAGCAAAAAAATATAATTTATGGGTTATAGAGGATAGCTGTGATGCATTAGGAGGGGAATACAAGGGTAAAAAGCTTGGAACAATAGGTCACATAGGGACATACAGTTTTTATCCTGCTCATCACATTACGATGGGTGAAGGTGGTGCAATAGTAACAGATAATCCGCAGTTATACAAAATTATAAAATCTTTTAGAGATTGGGGGCGTGACTGTTGGTGTAATCCGGGTTGTGATGGTACTTGTAATCAAAGATTTAAAATGCAATTGGGCAATCTACCTTTTGGATATGACCACAAGTATACATATTCTCATATTGGTTATAATTTAAAAATTACGGATTGGCAGGCGGCATGCGGGCTGGCACAATTAAAAAAACTTCCTGAATTTATCGAAAAACGAACACATAACTCTAAACTTTTAACTCAAAAATTATCAGATTTAAAAGATTATATAATTTTACCTGAAATTAGGAATGGGGTAAAACCCTCTTGGTTTGGATATTTGATATCTGCAAAACCCCCGTTATCAAAACAAAATATGGTAGAATATCTGGAAGCAAACGGAATAGGAACAAGGCAATTATTTGCGGGTAATATTTTGCGCCAACCGATGATTGTTGAAAGTGACGTTCAACTTAGAATCGGTAATTCAGGAATAATAAGTTCACGCGACCTGACGGAAAAACATTATAAACTTTTGCCAAATACTGAGTATATTATGAATAATACTTTCTGGGTTGGAACATTCCCATCTCTTGGCGACTGCGAAATAGAAAAAATTTCTGACGTAATTCACAATTATATAAAGGAGCATGTGTAATTTGATTATTTTATTAACAGGGTCCGGTGGATTTATCGGAGAAAACCTAAAAAAGTATTTAAGCGGAAAATATAATTTACTGACACCGCGTAGTTATGATCTTGATTTGACTAATGCTGATGCGGTAAGAAATTACTTTAGTGAAAATGATATTGATCTGGTTATCCACTGTGCAACCAGAGGTGGAATAAGGGGTATAGTAGATGATAATACAACTATTGATGATAATCTTTCCATGGTAAAAAATATCTTAAGTTCTAAGTCATCTAAGTGCCGTGTAATTTTGTTTGGTTCAGGTGCTATGTATGATAAGTCACGCGAATTACATAAAGTAAAAGAATCAGAAATCGGCAGATTTGTACCAAAAGACCTTTATGGTAAATCAAAAATGCTTATAGCAGATATGGTAAAAGGGCGTGAAGATGTTGTATGCTTAAATATTTTTGCATGCTACGGAGACGGTGAAAAGTCAAACAGATTTCCGACTTATGCAATAACTCAAGTTCTTAATAACAAACCAATTATAATAAACCAAAATGTTATATTTGATTACTTGTATGTTGAAGATATGCAAAGAATTGTTGAACACTTTATCTTAAGCAAGCCTGTTAGTGGTAATATCATAAATATTACACCTGATGAGAGCGTTAGTTTGTACGATATATCTAATATTGTGAACGAATTTAATAACAATAAAGTTAGCATCCGTATAGAAAATACAATTATGAATAAAGAATATACAGGAGATAACGCCTTATTGAAGGAAAATATCCCAAATTTTAAGTTTACAACTATGGAAAATGGGTTAAATAAATTTTATAATAAACTAAAGGATGAAATCATAATAAAGGAGAATATATGAAAAATAAAATTTTTGAAGATCTATTCGTTCTGGAATTGGCCAATAATCATTGGGGAGATGTAGATCGCGGCAAAAAGATTATTAATGATTTCTCAAAAGTTATTAGATTTAATAATGTTAAAGCTGCAATAAAACTACAGTTTCGTGATGTGGATCATTTTATCCATAAAGATTTTAAAGATAGAGATGATATACGTTACATAAAAAAGACATTGGCGACAAAAATGACTGAGTCTCAATATGCAGAACTTGTCGATGAAATAAGAAAAGCAGGTTGTATTACAATGTCAACTCCTTTTGATGAAAAATCAGTAGATACTTGTGTTAATTTAGGGATTCAAATTATTAAAATTGCATCTTCCGATATTAATGACTGGGTTTTAATTGAAAAAATTGCAAAAACCAGAAAACCTGTCATTGTCTCGACCGGAGGTTCATCATTAAAAGATATAGATGATCTAGTAACATTCTTTGAAAATAGAAATATTCCTCTTGCAATAAACCATTGTATATCAAAATATCCATCAGAAAAAAGTGAATTAGAGGTTAATCAAATTGATTTTTTAAAGAATAGATATCCTGGTCATGTTATAGGGTTTTCAACACATGAATTTAACGACAATATCGAAATACCTATGTATATTGCGTATGCAAAAGGTGCAAGAACCTTTGAACGTCATATTGATATTGATTACAATAACGTTCCGGTTTCCCCATATTGTTCAAAACCGGAAGATTTAGACAGATGGATTAAGGCATACCACAAGGCAAAAGAAATATGCGGGGCACCCGCAAGTTACAAAAAAATAGCCGATATAAAAGAAACATTGTATTTGGATGCATTGGTTCGCGGCGTTTATGCTAAGCAAGATTTCAAGGCCGGTGATATTTTGCACGATGAGAATGTTTATCTCGCTATCCCGCTTCAAAAAGGGCAAATATCTTGTCGTGAACTTATGAGAGGCGAAGTTCTTTTACGCGATATAAAAAAAGATGAACCTATAAAAATTGATGATATAGATTCACCCTATGCTTTTGATGAAGGTTTGAAAAAGAAAATATATGAAAGAGGGTTAGAAGTAGAGAGAAAGGTTAACGATTGATGTCAAAAATAAAACTTTCAGATTATATTGCAAAAAGGCTTAAGGAACACGGTGTGAACCATTTTTTCATGGTATCAGGCGGCGGTGCAATGCACTTAAATGACAGTTTAGGTCATGCTATTCCTTATACGGCTTGTCATCATGAACAAGCTTGTTCATTTGCTGCAGAAGGCTATGCCAGAGTTAATCAGCAACTGGCAGTAGTCAATGTTACAACCGGACCTGGCGGGTTAAATTGCCTTAATGGTTTATTTGGACAATGGACTGACTCAGTTCCTGTTCTATACATATCAGGCCAAGTAAAACGCAGAACAATGATGGAAAGTTTTCCCGAATTGAATTTGAGACAATTGGGGGACCAAGAGGTTGATATAATTTCTGTCGTAAAATCGCTTACAAAATATGCCGTAACTGTTACCGAACCGAATGAGATCAAATATCATATTGATAGGGCAATCTATGAAGCTACGACAGGCAGATATGGTCCTGTTTGGATAAATGTACCTATCGATGTGCAAGCAGCAGTTATAAATGAAAATGAATTAATTGAATTAAACCCCCATCCCCAACACTCCACCCTCAAGGAGGAAAGGGAGTATTGCGATTCCTCCGTCTCACAACTCGCAAATGATGGTGGGTTTAAGCCTTTTCCTTCTGAGGGGGTAAAGGGGAATGAGTTTCTTGTTCCCCTCACCCTTCGAGGAGGAAGGGCAGGATGGGAGACTCTTGGCGAAAATGTTTTAAATAAACTTGCAAATGCAAAACGACCGCTCATTATTGCTGGCCACGGAATAAGATTGTCAGGGCAAATGCATAATTTTAGAAATCTTGTTTATAAATTAAAAATTCCTACTGTTTTGACTTTTAACGGATGCGACATTCTCGAAACATCAAATCCATATAATATAGGTAAAATAGGAACTATTGGACAGAGAGCAGGCAATTTTACACTTCAAAATGCCGATTTATTGTTGTGTCTGGGGACTCGAAATAACATCCGACAAATTAGTTATAACTGGGAAAATTTTGGTAAAAATGCGTATAAAATAGTTATTGACATTGATGAAAATGAATTAAAAAAACCACTTGTAGAACCGGATTTGGCAATTTGTGATGATTTAGATGTTGTTATACCTCAACTTGCAGATAATGCAGAGGTTAATTGCGATAATAATTGGCTTAAATTTTGTCAAAATCTTAAAGAGAAGTACTCTTTTAAAAACACCGAAGAATACCAACAAAATGAAAAAGCAATAAACCCATATGCATTTACGAGATTATTAACCGCAAAACTAGGTAAAAATGATACTATAGTTAGTGCAAATGCAACCCCTTCAATTTGTTTGTTTCAGGCAGGGAACTTTGATGGGCAAAGATTAATAATGAATTCAGGCAATGCATCGATGGGTTATGCTTTACCTGCAGCAATAGGAGCTTATTATCAAGCAGAAGGTAGAGTTATAGCTTTTGAAGGCGACGGCTCAATAATGATGAACATTCAGGAATTACAAACGATTAAGCACAATAATCTGCCAATAAAAATATTTATAATCAATAATGCCGGCTATTCATCTATAAGGCAAAGTCAAAAAAACTTTTTCAACGGCAGAATGACCGGTTCAGGCAAAGACAGCGGTATAAGCGTTCCTGATTTTGTAAATGTAGCCCAAGCTTTCGGTATAAAGGCAATAAAAATAGATAATCCTTTGACAATGGACTCTGAAATTGAGCGAGTTTTAACTTATAATGATGCTATAGTTTGCGAAGTCATTACTTCGGATGATTATATATTTACACCCAAATTATCATCAAGAACACTTACTAATGGAACAATGGTTTCCCCAAGCCTTGAAGACATGTTCCCATTTTTGTCTGATGAGGAACTCAAAACAAATATGCCGACATGGGATTAATAAAATTTAACTTATTAGTAGCGCTAAACTAATTATCAAAGATACCCATATCGCTAAGTTTCTGGCGGTTAATAGGTTAAAATAAAATGGTGCAGTACCTTCTTTTAGCAACATATCCCAATTTTCTAACGGAAAATTCCACCAATTAACAGCGGGTTTTAAAGTTTTATCTATAAAATAATTTTTTAAGCTTTCACCTAGGGAAATAAGTAGCGGAA
>CADBQW010000073.1 GCA_902796925.1 uncultured bacterium
AGTTCGAACCTGTGAGCGTCAACCCCGCCATTTACATTAAAAAACCAGACTGTTAGGTCTGTTTTTTATTCATGGTAAATTATTTTGGTAGGCTGAAGTTTACCCTATGGACTTAACTTCCTACATATAATGGATGATTATTCCAAAATATGTGTTACAATAGCAATCAAGTATGAAAGGAGAACAAAAATGAGTTTAAAATTAATATTAATCGGATTGATTCTTATAGTATCCGTCATTTTATATTCAGCATATGCATCTGTAATTCAAAAGAAAAATAAAGTTAAAGAAGCTTTTTCAAGCATAAATGTTCAATTAAAAAAACGTTATGATTTAATTCCAAATATACTTACTATTGCTCAAAAATTTATGGAGCATGAAAGAGGGTTGTTGGAAGATTTAACAAAACTGCGAACGGAAGTTCTATCTTTACCTAATAACTATGAAAATATTGAAAGAAAACTTGATTTAGATAATCAAATTAAAAACAAAATGCAACAATTATTAGTTTCAGTTGAAAACTATCCGCAATTAAAATCCGATACAACAATGGTTACTGCAATGCAGACATATAATGAAGTGGAAGAACATATTGCAGCAGCTAGAAGGTTTTTCAATTCTGCTGTTAATGATCTAAATAATGCCGTTGAAATATTTCCTTCTTCATTATTTGCTAAGAAACTTGGTATTTCAACACAAGAATTCTTTAAAGTTGATGAAGCGGAAACAAAACCGATTAATGCAAGTGATTTTTTCAATAAATAAGGTTTTTGTCTATGACTGAAAAAACAACGTCTTATTCGCAAATGCGTAGAGATTTTTATGAAAAGTATACCAACAAAATAGTACCGTTGGTTCAAAGGCATGAAAATAGTAGAAAAATAAGATTAGTAATAGCTATTTTATCTTCGATTTTATTGATTATTTTAGGTAGCTTCTTAATCTATATTGCATATATTGATGGGAGCATCACAAAAGGCAACAATGGAATTTTAAAGCTAGCTTTATTTTTTTATGTGCTTTCATATTTTGTATGGTGTTGGATTAAAAAAAGATTTGAAAATACTATAAAAGAAAAAATTATGCCAACCGTATGTAGTTGCTTTGGTAATATGAAGTGGACACATAGTAATTATTCAGGAGGTAAAGTATTTTCTACATCGTTTGTAATCCCACAATTTACATCAGAAAAATATGATGACATATTTAAAGGTTCTTACAAAGATGTAAATATTGAAATCATTGAACCTGAATATGAAATTGGCTCAGGGAAACACCGAAGGACAGTCTTTACTGGTGTTATTGTAAAATTAGATATGAATAAACCCTTTACCAGTCATACTGTTATAAAGCCAAATAGATTAATAAATATATCTCCTTCTTCAGGACTTCATCATACTGAACTGGAAGATGCAGAATTTAATAAAAAATTTGATGTGTACACTAATGATGAAGTTGATGCAAGATATTTAATCACACCATCTTTTATGGAAAGACTCAAAAATATGAAAACTGCATTTAAAGCAAATAGTATAAGTTGTGCTTTTTTTGGAGACCTATTAATTATTGCACTTTCAACAAATAAAGATTTATTTTCTCTGTGTTCTTTATTAAAGAAAATGGATGATAGTAAGCAATATTTCCAAATGTACGAAGAAATTTTGTCTATAGTAAAATTGATTGACCACTTTAAGCTTAATCAGAAAATAGGTCTGTAAAAATTAAGAAACAAATTTTAATTTGTACGATAGTTTTAGAGTGGGGTCAGTTCAAAACCTAACAAAATAATTTCTGTAATAAATTTAAAAGCAAATGAAAAAGACTCGACAAAAACAGATGTTACAACAAAATTAATAAAATAATTAAACTAACCAAACAACTCAAAATTTGTATTATTGTATATTTTTTTAATGAATTATAATTGACTAATTTCCCTATTATAAAAGGTGAAATTATGCATAAAAATAGGATAAAGCTATACAAAAAATGCTTTTCAAATAATCCATATATTAAGGCTAAACTTAGTGTTATGACATACAAAAGCATACTTCCGACAATAAAATATCCGTGCATGGCCTTATTTTTAGGGTGTTTAAAATTATAAAAAAGCCCAATTAAAAGTGCAATAACAGATAGTATATTTATGACAATTGCTAATGTTAAAATTATATGCATGCCGCCTCTTTCTCTTTTTCATCAGAAACAAGTTTGCATATAAAATCTTTAACTGTATTCATCACAAATTCTTTATCATTATCATATAGAACCATGTGATAACTGTTATTAAGTTCAACATATTGTTTAATTTCGGAAGAAATGCCGTCTAAAACGACTTTTGCACTTTTCGGACTCGACAAATTATCATATTTGGAGTGAATGCACAAAATAGGACAGCTTAAATTTTTAAGGTTTTTTCTGACATTTTTTGATAATTTTAGCAGTCCGTCAACACAATTAAGAGGATAATTATCCATTCCAATATCAGCCTTTGCAGTAATTTTTGCTAAACTTTTTCTTGTTCTCTCATTTTTTATACCAAAACAATCATCTTCAGGAAAAGTAAAATAAAATCTAGCGATTGTACTTAGTGCAAACGGGAGCAAGTATATTGTCCACGGAATACAAAAACCGTCTAAAAACAGAGTCGTTGAAAGTGCTATAACACCTGTTATATCTTTATTATGTTCAGCCAAATAAATAGCCATAGCAGCACCCAAACACAAACCCGAAACAAAAAACTGATTATAATTATTTCTTAATTGATTATATTTTTCTTGTGCAAATTCACACCAATCATGCCATGTTACGATTTCTATTTCACTAATCCTCTCACCATGTCCGGGGAAAGAATAACAAAAAACATCATAGCCGCATTTGAACAGAAATTCACCGTATTTTTTCATCTCAAACGGGCTTCCCGTTAATCCATGAAAAAGGAGCACCGCATTTTTGTTATTTTTATCGGTTATTTCATCATGAAACAGCTCGAAATCGATACCGTTTGCCACTATGATAACCTCGTAAATAACTGATCAAGCAAACTTAATGCCATATCAATTTCAGCATAAGAAATTGTAACAGCCGGAACTAATGTGATAGTGTTATTATAGTGGCTTCCTTTATTAAGGATCAAACCACACTTTTTGCCGTTATACATCAAATCACCTTTCAAACCTTCTGCAACTATTTTTTTCAATAATTCAGGGTCCGGTGTAAATCCGTCTTCTGTTACGCATTCAATTCTTAATGCCAAACCTAATCCGTCGACATTTCCTATACGCTTATGACGTTTTTCCAATTCTTTTAATCCGTCTAAGAAGTATTTGCCTTTTTCTGCTATTTCGGTTTCAAAATCGCTTTCTTCAAAAGTACTCATAACTTCATATCCGGCTCTCATTCCGATAGGATTATTGCAGAATGTTGAGTGAGTTCTGCCATTTGGCCATACTTCAGGACTTATTAATTCTTCTTTTGCCCACATACCGCCAAGAGGGTTCAAACCGTTTGTTAAAGATTTACCAAAAGTAATAACATCCGGTTTTACATCATAATGTTCTATTGCCCATAATTTACCTGTTCTGTACATTCCCATTTGAATTTCATCATCTACAAATAAAACACCGAAATCATCTAAAACTTTCTTTAATTCTTTAAAATACCCTTTAGGTGGTACAATATATCCGCCTGAACCCTGAACAGGTTCGACAAAGAATGCGCCCATAGCACATTCTTTAGAAGAATGGTCATATATACCTGCACAATTATCTTCGAACTCTCGTCTTAACTGTTGAACACAATAATAATTGCAAGAATCACAATGTTTGCCGTAAGGACATCTGTAACAATAAGGATAAGGAACAAAATGAGCTTCTTCTCCAAAATGTCCGAATGGCTTTCTGTATCTGTAACCTGCAGTTAAACAGCTTGCACCCAAAGTTCTTCCATGAAAACCGCCGAAGAACGAGAACATTCTGCTCTTATGAGTGTAATTTCTAACAAGCTTTAGAGCATCTTCAGTAACTTGAGAACCGCCAACATTGAAATGTACACGACCTTTATAGCCAAATCTTTTTATGTTTGCTTTTGCAATTTTTTCTGATAACAAGACTTTATAATCATATTGAAAGTGTGAAGAAATCTGTGGCAATGTGTCTATTTGATCCACAACGGCATCTCTGATTCTTTTATTTTTGTAACCTAAATTACAAGATGCAAACCACATTTCTAAATCTAAAAATGGTATATTTTCTGAATCATACATAAATACACCATTACAATCCCTGAATACTTTAGGATTAGCATCCGCATGTATTTTATCACCATAAGTACAATATTCTTTATCAATACTTGCCAATTCTTCATCTGTTAAATTAAGCTTTGTTGTTTCCGCAGAATCTTTATTGTTGATTCCTTTTAAATTTGTTATAAGTTCTGTTTCTAATATAGCCATATTAATCCCTATCAAAAATTTTATTTTCCTAATAATTTTAATATATCACAAAAAGATTCGAAATTTATATGTTTAATGCTGTTTTCTTTACAATACTTATGTAAATTTTTCGACGCAAAGAGTACATTTGCTTTTGAAGCAATACACAAATCGCTTGTACCGTCACCTATATAACAGAAAATTTTTTCTTTAACTTTGTCGCATTTGCACATGCCGGATTTTTTATCGCAGTTTTCGTTATAATATGGAAATTCAATACTAAACTTGCCATTTTTGTATATAAGCCTATTTGCATAATATGGAATATCCAAATTATATCGTTCAAGAACTTTTTGAATAAATAAATCAAAACCGTCACTTAATATTGTTAATTTGATATTGTTCGATTTTACAAATTCAACAAAATCTAAAAAATAATCATCAATTTCTATTGAATTAATATAATCATTTAATTGTATTTGAGACACATTTTTAAGTAAACCGACCTGAATTATTGCATTTTCTCTTGATGAGATTTTACCCTCAATCCACAATTTTTCAGATTCCATCCAATTGGGAGCATACATTTCCAAAAATTTATTAACTGAATCTTCTTTTGTTATAGTTCCGTCAAAATCACAATATATCGCATCAAATCTTTCCATATAAAGATTATACTATAAACCAATAATCTTGGATAATCCATCTGCGAATTGCCATGGATATTAAATGCAATAGCAATTCAAATAGCTATGAAAGAAGTATTAGCGGGTGCAGTTCATTCAACACCAACCTACATTCTTAAGTGCCAACAGGCAGTCGCGTGCACTTTAGTACACGAATTAAGGGCAATAGGATAATAAGACCATAGGGCAATAAGAGATGGAAATGACCCTTTCCTTCCCAAGATACCTCATTGGGGGCAATAAGATAATAGGGCAATAAGTTGGTAAATCCAATTTTTCAGTTATTTCGCTTTATATAAACGGGCTGTGTTCAGTTGCAACTATTACATTAACTTTATCATGTATAAGATTTTTCAAAACTGATAGAACAAGGATTTCGCTTTCAAAATGACCAATATCGTAAATGACAATAGGGGACTCTATCGCTCTATGAAACTTCACATCACCTGTCACAAGAGCATCTGCACCGTTTAAATATGCTTCATCCACAAATTCGCTTCCGCTTCCGGCACAAAATGCAACTTTTTTTAGTGACGTAGTGTTATTATTATTTACATATCTTAAATTTGGGGAAATTGAACGTAGTTTCTCCAAAAGTTCATTTACTCCGCAATTTACATTTGCGTATCTCAAAAAATCTCCGTCGTCACAAGTTTTAGTTAAACCAAGTGAACTTATAAGGGTGTCGGTAGTTCCGCCGGAGGCTTTATCAAGATTTGTGTGCGCACAATATATATCTATATTTCGATATTTTATTGGGACAGTAAATAATGGATGATGTGAAATAATCATATCACAGTGATTTTCTTCTGCTTGTTTCACAATATTATCAGTAACTGTCAAGCAAAGTAGTACTTTATTTATATTGTTATTATCTGTTTGGACAAGCCAACCTGAACAATCCCAAGGCTCTTGAGTTTGTAATGGTGCAAACTTTTCTATCATTTCTGTAATTTCAGTTTTTTTCATTTCAAAATTATATCCAGAATTTTTTTAGCAATTTCATTTTTACCTGTGCGATCTAACTTTGTAGAATTTCCAAATTTATCAAATACAGTAACCTCGTTGTAATCGGAATTAAAACCTATATCTTTTCTTGAAATATCGTTAGCAATAAGGAAATCACAACCCTTTTGTTTTAATTTTTCAAGGGCATTATTTTCAAGATTTTCGCTTTCCGCGCAAAAACCAACAATTATTTGATGTTTTTTATCTGAACATAAAGCCTTTAAAATATCGGGGTTTTTAACTAATTCAAGCATTAGTATATCGTCAGCAGATTTTTTAATTTTTTGTTCAGACTTGTTTTTTACCCTATAATCTGCCACTGCAGCCGCCATAACAACATAGTCTGCTTTCTGAAATTCCTGTTCTACAGCGGATTTCATTTCGAGTGCTGATTTTACTTCTTTAACTTTATAAGGGCGTTGTATATACTTTGTCGTAATTAAAACAGGTTCCAGACCAAGCTTAAAGGCTTCATCAGCAATTGCCAATCCCATTTTTCCGGAGGAATAATTCGAAATATATCTGACAGGATCAATATCCTCTATTGTTCCGCCCGCAGTAACTACAATTTTTTTTTGAAAATGCTTATTTGAGAAATTATCTCTGTTCAAAATTTCAATAGTTTTATCAAAAATTTTATTTAAATCGCATAATCTGCCTTTGCCGTTTGTTCCGCAAGCCAAAAACCCATCTTCGGGTTCCAAAATTTGGTATCCTATATCTTTTAATATTTTCAAGTTTTTTTGAATAATTTTATTTTCATACATACCCGTATTCATTGCGGGTGCTATAATAATTGGTTTTTGAAAAGCGCAAGCAATTGAAGTTAAAAGATTGTCACAAATTCCTGCTGCAAGTTTGGATATAGTATTCGCAGATGCAGGAGCAATAATGAAGATATCGTAATCATTGGCATAAGCTATATGCTCGGGTTTGAAATCAGGGATTTCAAATTCATCGGTTGCCACGTTATTCTGACTAAGATTTTGTAATGTGAGTTTTGTTACAAAGTTAAGAGCATTAGGGGTACAAACAACCTGAACAATGGCATTCTGACGTTTATACATTCGAATCAACTCGCAAATTTTATAGGCAGCAATTCCGCCTGTTATACCAATTAAAACCTTCTTCCCATTAAGCATTTTTCATTTCCTTATTAATTATTTGCTCTAATTGAGATATGGCCAAATCAATTTCATCATTCACGATAGTATAATCAAAACTTTTGCCGCGCTCAATTTCTGATTTAACTTCATTTAAACGTTTTTGAATAGTTTCTTCATCCTCAGTATGACGACCTCTCAATCTCTGTTCCAACGCATCAAGAGAGGGTGGTGCAATAAAGATTAAGACTGCTTCCGGCATCTGTCTTTTTACGTTAAGTGCCCCGACCGTATCTATCTCCAGAATTATATCTTTTCCGTCAGATAAACATTGGTCTATATATTTCCTTTTCGTTCCGTAATAATTGCCCGCGAAATTTGTCCATTCCAAAAATTTATCCTCATTTATACATTTTTGAAACTCATCTGTAGTCATAAAAAAGTAGTTTACACCGTCAATTTCGCCTTCTCTGGGCTTACGAGTGGTACAAGATATAGATAGCATAAAATTCGGATTCCTTTTTAAAAATCCTTTTAAAACGGTACCTTTTCCAACACCTGACGAACCGGACAATACATATAATTTTTTATTCATATTATCATTATACAATGAATAATTTAAATGAAAAAGATTTGTGTAAATTATTGAAAAAAGTTAATACTTGCACATCAATAAAGGATATATCAGAGGAAATTCTCTCAGGATTATATGTAAAAGAGGAAACAAAATTTTGCGCGATATGTATATTAAATGTCGAAACCAATAAAATAGATATTTTAAAGTACAAAGCCTACGACTATAAAGCCTTTAATGATTCGGAATTCAAAAAATTTTGTGACGTAGCTGTTGATCTTTTAACAAGCAACTTTGAACAAGAAGAATCCCTTGATTATATGAATTCGATTAATAAAAATCAATTAATAACGGAACCTTTGATTTTTTGCAATAATATTCTGGGCTTTGTGGCTTTGCAAGGTTTTAATAAAAATTTTAATAAAAAATATATAAATGCCGTACAAATAATATGTGAATGCTTAAGTTCAAAACTCGAAATTATCTGTATGAATGAAGAAAATGTTAAAAAGGAAAAATATCGAGTTGAATTTCTCGCAGGAATTTCACACGAATTCAAAACTCCTCTCAACTCTATCATTGGATTTTCAGATATGTTAAAACTAGATTGTAAGGATAAAACAAAATTCCGCTATATAGACAATATTTCAAAAAGTTCAAGATTTTTATTGAGTTTAATCCAGGATGTTCTTGATCTTTCTCGGGCACAATCGAAGCCTCTGGAATTATCTTGTCACAAATTCAGACCTAAATTTGTTGTTGAAGACATTCTCCTTGGATTTGAAGAAATAAAAAAAGACAAAAATATTGAAATCTCGTTTACCCTGACTGATGTTGAAATTTATGCGGATTTGAGAAGATTCAAACAACTTGTATACAACCTTGTATCAAATGCGATTAAATTTAATCGACAAAACGGCAAAGTAATAATAGTTAACTATCTGGATGAAAACGGAAAATATGTTTTTGAAGTAAAAGACACGGGCGACGGAATAAGCAAAAAAGATTGTAAAAAAATATTTACCTTTTTTACCCAAGTAAATTCTAATCAACTAAAACGCGAACAAGGTTCCGGAGTAGGTCTGGCACTTTGCAAAAAAATAGTGGAAGCTCACGGCGGTAATATAAACTTTAAATCAAGGCTTAACAGCGGGAGCAGCTTTTGGTTTACATTACCTGTTTCACAATAAAGAATTCTTACAAAATTTAAGTTTTGTAATAAATTAGTTAAAGTATAAAAATTTATGCTAAAATTCTTTGACTGAGTTTATAAAGGGACATTTATTATGAGATTTTTACATGTGATGCTGAGAGTTAAGGATATTGAAAAATCATTAAGATTTTATCAAGAACTTTTCGAGTTGAATCTAACACATACAATTAATTTAGAGGATTCAAAACTTTATTTTTTAAGCGATGAAGATGGCCAAACTCAAATTGAATTGACCGCAAATTTTGATGTTCCGCAAGAAGGCTATACAAACGGTACAGCGTTTGGACATCTGGCTTTTGGTATAGATTCTTTCGATAAATTTAGCGAAAAGCTAAAGAAAATGAATATTGAATACCTATATGAACCTTTTCTTATGCCGGAGGCGAATTCCGTTATTGCATTCATAAAAGATCCGGATGGGAACGAAATCGAAATTATAAAGTAGTTTTTGTAAAAAAGAAAAACTTACTCTGTTTATTCGGCTTCAATTATTGATAACACATAATTGTCGTTGAAGTATTTGTTTGCGACTCTTATTATGTCTGATTCGGTTACAGAATTTATAAGTTTTTCATACTCGCTGTTAAATCTATAACCCACGCCTGTGGTTTCAAAGCTGCCCAGAACGGATGCCTTCTCAAGGTTGGTTTCTTTGGCAAGTATAAATCTACCGATAAGTTTTTCTTTCGCCTCTTTAAGTTCCTTTGTCGAAACAAATTCGCGTTTTAGAGTATATATTTCTTTGAACAGTTTGTCTTTTGCAAGTTGTACATTTTTAGGATTTGTGCCGATATACATTACGAATGTGCCGCGTATTGCATTGGGAGTATATTGTGAACCAAGTTGGTACGCCAGGCCTTGCTGCTCTCGAATATTTCTGAACATTCTGGATGCCATTCCGGTGCCAAGAATTGTATCTATTACCTCTAGTGTGGCATAATCTTTTAGGTTGTTAATTCCGGGAGTTTGCCAACCCAGGATTATCCAAGCAGTTTGGACATCTTTTTTCTTGACGGTTACAGTTTTGGGTTTTTCAATTTTTGAAATTTTGTCATCATAACTTTTTATATCAAATATGCCGGAATTAGTTTGTTCTCTAAAGACTGTTGAAAATTTATTTAGAATCTTATCTTTATCAATTTTTCCGTTTATTGAAATTACGATATTCTTAGGATTATATATTTTCTCATAGTAATTTACTATATCATCCCTTGTTATAGAAGGAATAGTCTTTTCAAGAACTTTGTTTGAATTTGAATAGGGGGTATTTTCATAAATTCTTGTTTTATATTCTTCCAAAGCAACATTAAGTGGTATATCGCGACTTTTCTTAATGGCATTTAGCATATCCATTTTAGACTTTTCAATTTCTGCTTGACTTAAGGTTGCATTATTTATGATTTCTGAAAGGATATCAAGGGATTTATCAATATCATTTTTTGTTGTTAATACAGATATCGAAAGGGTTTCAGCTCGAGAAGCCGGTGAAATCTTTATGCCGTTATCCTCTAAAAGGTTTGCAAGTTGATCTTTTGAGTATTTATTTGTCCCCTTTAATAAAACAGAATTCATCAAAGATGCTGTCCCGGGTTTATCTTCGAGAAACTCACCACCTTTTACAAAAATACTTATAGCAATGATGTCGTTAACATCAGTGGGTGTATAAAGGAGGGTCGCTCCATTTGAAAGTTGATATTTTTGACACCCGTCGTATTCATCTATAAATTTAGCGGGATAAGTTTTTGTCAAATTAGAAACTTTTTTCTCTTTGGATTCAAGATTTTCCGGCAAAATTATTGAAACTGCAGATTGATTTTTACCTAAATATTTAATTGCTGCACGTTGAACGTCTGTCACTGTAACCTTTTTAATATTATCAACATAATTTTCATAATATTTTATATCATCTGTTGTCACAACTGTATAACCAATTTCATTTGCTATATTCGAAATAGATTCACGCTCATAGATTGTATCGCGCTCAATTATATTTTTTGCCGTTTGAAGCTGGGATTTTGAAACACCATTTTGTTGAATATTTTTTATTGCATCAAATATTGCATTTTCTAATACCGTAAGTTTTTGAGGGTCAAAATTTGCAGAGATATAAAATATGCCGTCATCTTTGAACCCGGAATTCGAAGCACCTATAGAATAAGCGAGTTGCTTTGAATCTTTTATTTCTTTATAAAATACCGATGTTCTGCCTTGCCCCAAAATAATTGACAAAACATCGAGGGCATAAGAATCTTTTGCATCTACTTTTGTCCCTCTGAAGCCAATTAACATATATCCCTGTTCCGTAGGAAATTTTTGGACAAATCTTTGTTGGGATGTTATGGGCATTTCCTGCGGGTAATTCTTCTTTATAGTTTTTTCATTGGATACTGATTTAAAATCTTCCTTAATTTTTGCTATAACTGCATCTTTATCAATATCACCAACCACTATTGTTACCATATTGGAAGGCTTGTAAAATTTGTTATAATATTCAAGAATACTTTCTCTTGATATGCTATCAACTATTGAAGAAAGTCCTATAACTTTACGTTTATATGGGTGAACTTTATACATCAATTTTATAAGATTATCGTAAACTATTGAACCCGGAGAATTTGCATCTTTAGAAATTTCTTCTAAAACAACTTTGCGCTCCCGTTCCATTTCTGCAGGTGGTATGGCAGGATTTAAAAGCATATCTGAATGCATATTCATTGCAAGATTAAAATCTTTTGACGGTATCGTTATATAGTAATGGGTATAATCTTTGCTTGTTGCGGCATTATTAATTGCTCCTTTTGATTCGAGAATTTTGTCAAATTCACCCAGAGGATGAGTTTTTGTACCCTTGAAAAACAAATGTTCCAAAAAATGCGAAACACCGTTATTTGTATCGTCTTCATTTATAGAACCGGTTTTTATCCAAGTATCAATAGTGACAATCGGATTATTGTGAACCTCCTGAATGATAACCGTTTGTCCGTTATTAAGTTTGTATAAATTAAAATCACCCGCAAAAACCCCAAGCGGTGACAGTAATATGACCAAAAATAATAATAATTTCTTCATAATTTCCCCGTATAATTTTATTTTACTTTTGTATCATATAACAAATTCTATTTTAATAAAAGTAGTAGTTTGGGGGAGCCTGTCTGAAATTAATTGGTTAAATTATTTTGTTACACCATTTGTAAATAGGACAATTTCCGCATAGCGGTCGTTGGGGTTTGCATATATTTTGCCCGTGAGTGACCAGTAAAGTATTTATATCCAGCCAATATTTTACCGGTAATTTTTCACGAAGCGCAAATTCTGTTTCTTCAGGAGTCTTTGTGGTCACATATCCAAGTCGGTTCGATATTCTATGAACATGTACATCTACACATATTGCCGGAATCTGAAAACCTTTTGCCAAAACCAGATTTGCAGTTTTTCTCCCGACACCATTGAATTTTACCAGTTCTTCAATCGTATTGGGAACCTTACCGTCATACTTTTCAACTATCTCTTTTGAAAGTTTAACAATTTGGGCTGCTTTGTTCGCATAAAACCCAACCGGATAGATAGCTTGTGCAAGTTTTTCTACCGAACATTTTGAAAATTCCTCGGGAGTTTTACCTAATTCCAACATTCTTAACGTGGCAGGGTACGTTGTTTTATCATTGGTTCTAAGACTTAATATACAGGCAATTAGTACAAGATATGGATTTTTAAAATTTTCCATTAATTGAACGAATTCACTTCTCGGTTCATTTGCCTTTTTCAATCCTTCAACAATGGCATCTATATCTGTTTCTACAACACTTGTTGTCATTATAGTTTGGTATCCCCTTCTTGTTTTATTTTTTTTGCGGCCTCAATCTCACGAATAACCATTAGCGCAAAATCAGTGGCCTCTTGGTCTCTGTGAATTGATTCTTTTAAAAGAGTCATCTGTTTAAGGTTTAAGGACTTCATACTTAACTTATTTGAAGAAGTTTGATTTAACAACTTTTGTCCCTCGAAATCAAGCCCAGGTAAACCTATAGAATTTGCATACCATTTGTAAAAACTGATAAGTACATTTGCCAATTTAATTATTTGATCTTTTTCATACACAAGCATAGCTGGTGTATCAAAATTTAAACCGGCACCTAATATAAAATTTAAATATATCGCAGAAAAACCTTTCATTGCCGGCAAAAACCCAAGATCAAACCCAAGGTTTTTTAGCTTTTTCTCAGCCCCTTTTATTTCCAGTACCGGAGTACCTTTTGTTTGAATAAATGAAAGAATCCTATTACTCTTAAAATTAAATCTTCTGACTAATTCACCGGCTTGTTGTTTTGCCAAATCAATATTTTTTTTAGTTTCAGAATTCAATGTCATAATATAATCAGGGGATAAAACTGTCTTTGTAGTACTGTTAGTACTTGAGGTATCAAACTCTTTATTAAGCTTATCTTTTAAATCCGCCTCTTTTTTTGACATAATAATTAAGGCTATTTTTTCGAATATATTCATGGCAAAAGTATATCATAATCTATGATTAATTGGTCATCTTTATATATGAAAATATTTTACAAAAAAGGATTGATATGAAATCAATCCTTTCAAATATTTTATCCGGAATATATTTTTATTCTTCAACAGTTTCCGGAGTTTCTTGAGCCTTTGTCGCGAAGCAGTCTTTGCAATAAACCTCACGACCCGGAACTGGCTTGAATGGGACTTGAGTTTGCGCTCCGCATTTTGTGCAAACTGCATCATACATTTTTCTATGTTTACGATGATTTTGTCTTCTTACTTTTCTGCATTCCGGACATCTTTTTGGTTTGTTTACTAATCCTTTTTCTGCGTAAAATTCTTGTTCACCCGCTGTGAAGATAAATTCCGCTCCACAATCCTCACAAATGAGTTTTTCGTCTTCGTACATTTTTGTTCTCCTGATTTTAGTATCTCTAAAAAGAAATCCGTTAGGTGCGTAATTTCTTAATTCTTTTATTATACACTTTTTCCCGATTTTGGCAATAGGAATTTTTGAAATTATAATTCTTGAATATTTTTACAAAGAATCAAATTGTTCATTAAAATATTTATTTTCAGGTTCTATCTCTTTTGCTTTTTTGGCATAATCTTTTGCGAGGTCTTTTTTCCCCAATTGTTCTGCAGCATAAGATGCATAAAGATATGCTGATGCATTATTTTTATCTTGAGCAAATAAATCATTAAAATATTTTAATGACTTTTCAAATTCTCCATTTTTATATGATGTATACCCCAATCTTGTATATAGTTCTGTCATTGTTTCAGGTCTATAGTATTGTCCGGAATTATTAATATCAGCTTTTGCAGATATTACAACAGAAGCTCTGTCTGACGAGAGTTGTACAGGCAGAACTTCCGAATTATAGAAGTTATACCTACCCATTTGTTTCCAACCATCTTCTATAAAGTATTTTCGATTTTCGTTAAAATTTTTAAATCTTTTTTCTTGGTCGGGATGATCTGTGTACAATTCGCG
>CADBQW010000074.1 GCA_902796925.1 uncultured bacterium
AAAAAGATGACCGCTTACAGGATCGACAAGATTTAGTGCCTCCCTGAAAATAAATTCACCAAAAGGAAGCATACTTTTTGTGTATCCTGATATAAAATCTATAAGTGACATTTTTCTCAATTTTATAAGTCTTATAGCGAGCGTGGTGTACAGCCAGTAACCCTTGGTATATTTATACAGTTCATCTGCGATAGGCCCCATTGTTTTTAAGTCTTCGGATTTTAAATATTTTTCAAAAATATGCTTATCCATTGCCAATAGAGTAACCCTACATATATTATCCGAGAGTTCTTGAATCTGCTTTCTTGATGAAATAATAATTTTTACATTCGGAAATTTTGAAATAATATTTATGAATTTTATAATTTCATCAGCATTGTTCTTTAAAATATTTTGAAAAGAATTTATTCTTACAATTATGGGATTATCAATTGTTTCAAAATAAGAGTTGACCTTCTGGATAAAATTTTCACTTTTAACTTTGGGCGGTTGTATAATCCTCCCTAAAGAAAGTTTTCTGAAATTCTGAAAGAATTCCAGAAGAATATCATCTAGAAGTGTAGTTTCAAAACACGTATAGTCTAAAATAATTGTATTTGGCTTTAAATAAGTAAGAATTTTATTAAGTAATAATCTTTTTCCTACCCCCATAAAACCGTTTACAACAAGCATTTTTGAATCACTTTTTAGAAAATCTTCGATCTCTTTTATTTGCCGGATGTTATTCTCAAAAAGGCAAGTCAACTCATTTTGCCCTTCTTGCTTTATATTAGAATTTATATCAATATTATTTTCTAAAAATAAGTTGTTCATAGTTTTATATTAATTGATTTTACAAATTTTTGCAATTCTATACTAAAAAATTGCACTTTATTTATTTTGATAGTATCATATTGTTGTGTAGTATTAGTATTATAAAGAGGGGAAGATATGGAGTTTTTCAGAAAGAACCAAAAAATAATAATTGGCATAATTGCCGTAACATTTATTGCATGGACAATCGGATTAATGATGATACCAATATTATTTAAATAAGATAGAGGGAACGTGATAAGCGAAGGAAATATAAAAAAGATTCCAATAGCAATATTATCGGTGGCATTTTTATTTAATATTTTTGCGCCTTGTATCGCTGCGCCTTCGCTTAACCAAATTGAACAAAAAAGAAAAGTCGCAAGAAATAATATAAATCGTCTAAAGCGGCTTGAGACTCAAGAAAAAAATAAACTGATTAGAAATCAAAAGAATTTGGAACTGACTCGTGATACATTAGAATCCTCAAAAACAAAATTTACAACTGTATCAGGGCAATTAGTAAATTTGAATTCTCAACTTGAAACTGCCGTTGCAGAATATAATGAATCAAATCAGAAAATGACAAAAAGATTGCGTCATGTGTACAAAACGCAAAGAAAAGGAATGGTAGAATTATTACTCTCCGCAAAAGACTTAAATTCAATGCTCGATATTGTTTATTTTGAAAAAATAGTTTTAAAAAATGATTTTCAGAAAATGCAGCAGTTAAAGAAAAAGTCCGATATGATATCAACATTGCGTCAACAGATTGCACAAAAGAAAGAGACCCTTGCTCGTACGATAAATGACATGGATTATCAACAAAAATATATCCAATCTGCCATAGAAAAAAATCAAATTATGATAAATAAGCTACAAAATGATCGTGCAGCTTACGAGAAATCGGAACGGGAATTAGCACGCCAATCAGCCCAGATTCAAACTATGATTGCAGGAATTCAGAAAAAGAACAATCCTTCCTTTGTGACAACTGGATCATTTATACGGCCAATCTCAGGTCCGATAACCTCTCCTTTTGGTTGGAGGGTTCACCCTATATTTAAAAGTAGAATTTTTCATTCCGGTATAGATATCGGAGGGCCAAACGGAGGGTCTATCCATGCTGCAAATTCCGGCAAAGTCATTTTTGCAGGTTGGCAAGGTGGTTATGGAAAAGTTGTCATAATTGATCATGGTCAGGTTAACGGTAAGCCAACAACGACATTATATGCTCATATGTCATCAATTGGTGTGAGCCAAGGTCAATCTGTTTCTAAAGGCCAAGTTATTGGCAGGGAAGGCTCTACAGGTTATAGCACAGGTCCGCACTGTCATTTTGAAGTCCGCGTAAACGGAGTTCCAAAGAATCCATTACAATTTATTTAAAAAAGGAAGTAAATTTTGAAAAAACATATAATTCTAACATCTTTAATATTAACTTTAACGGTACCATCAGTAACATATGGGTTTGATGGAATGGAATTTACGGGAAATGGTTTAGGAAGCGGACTTGCTGATATGTTTGTCCAAGAGGAGTTTTATGAATCTCCGGCGGCTCTTACACCTGCGACAGCAAGACTGAATGACAAAGAGCAACTTTTTCAGCAAGGTGCAATTGTAGAAGAAGATGCTGCACAAGTTGCGCAAAAACCTAAATTTGGAAAAACTATGCCAATGTTTAAGCGGGCCAGAATAAATATTACAAATTACTTTAGACGCAAAGATATAGAAAAGACACAAAAGCTGCTTGATGATTGGAATACTGCAACAAAAACAAATAAATCCGGTGACGCAAATAAAGATAATGGGGTTACTTTATTTGATGATGTTGAAGAACTCCCAACTGTAAAATCAATAAATGATAATTCTGAAAAAACCCTCCAATTAACAGGCGGAGTAAAAGAACAAATTTCAGCAAATGATGTTATTTTAGATGCGGAATATATCAATTTTGATGAGAAAACTATGGATGTTACAGCAACCGGTCGACCGGTTATGGAATTTCCTCCGCAAGAAACCAAAATAAAAGCGGACAAAATTGTCTATAACAATGTCACAAATATTTTAAAGGCATATGATAATGTACAGATTATAAAACAAGGTTCCGTAATAAACGGTGATTATGTACAAATTAATCTAAATGAAGAAAATGCCATTATTGATAGAATTGATACCCAAAAAGGTGTTATGAAAATAACAGCCAAAAAAGCTACTGCAAATGATAAAGAAATTGTAATGACTGACGGTCAACTTTCTTCTGCAGGGGATTTTCCGATAAAGTTTGAAACGGCTATGGTTGGAGGTTTTGATTACAAACAGTTTGTAATTTCTGATGATGATAGATCCTTTGTTTCTGATTTTTCAGGAGAAAAAAGCATGAACGTCAACATAAAAGAAATTACAGTAGATGCTAAAAAACGTCATAATGTGGTATCTTTAAAGGGAATCGAGGTATATAACGGTAAAAAACATTTGTTTGATATCGGTCATTTTGAAGCTCATTCAAATAAGGACAGCACCTATTTTGAAGGAAACTATCCGGAAATTGGTTCACGAAATCCAATGGGTATGTACCTGGGGCCGGGATATGTTTTTGACATTCCAAATGGTTCAACTTTAAAAGCCATTCCTCTTGTAAATTATAAAAGCGGTTTTGGTATAGGCGGAGCTTTAAGATATAAAAGCGCAACCAACGTAACAGACTTTATGTATGGATCTGCCAATGATGCTTTCGTTTTAAAAGGTAAACAATATTTGGATGACAAGTTTTATCTGCAATATGGTATGAATGCTTTTATGAATGAGTGGTTTCTGGGTGCAAGAATGCCAAAATACGCAATCGAGGCTGTATATGAAGACGGAACAAATATCAGAAATGTCTTAGGAGAAGGTAGAGATTTACGGTTCAGAAACAGATTTGGCTTAGGGTATTTCGGAGATACAAAGTACCAACTGAAAGATGAACACCTTGCACAGGGAAAAGATTCTGCCGTAAGATTAAGATACATGGCAGAAATGAACCAGTCTTTATTTAAATATGCAAACGAAGAAAAACAGAGATTCTTAAGTTTAGATTTTCTAATGCAAGGGAGTGCTGCAGTATATGGTGAGGGTGAAACTCAATTCATAGGACGGGTTGGACCAAGGTTACATACACAATATAAGTACTGGATGCAAAATATAGGTTACTTTGCTTCGGCATACGAAGATCACACACCTCTTTTAAGATATGATACCTATCGTTACGGTCATGCTAACCTTTACTTGAATGAAGCCCTCAGAATAAATAAATGGCTTGCTGTGGGTTGGAGTATTTATGCGAATTTATTAAAGGAGGCTCCTAACGGTAAAATGCTTCAAGAAAACGCCTTTATTGTTTCAATCGGACCTGATGAATTAAAGGTTAATTTGGGGTACGACTTTGTTAGGGAAAGAACTTATTTTAACATAATTATGGGAATGAACGTAAAAAATTCAACTGTAAATTATAAAAAATTGGTAATCAAGAATCCTGACAGACTATCGGGTAGCAGTGAACCTGAGCTAAAACTACTCCCAAGTTCAGAGGATATGTTCAAACCGGCAGTGAAGAAATCCACTCCGGCTAAACAATACGCAGAAGTAATTGAAATCCAAGATCCTGAAAGGGAGTATATTCAATGATAGAATTAAATAATTTAAAAGAGGAATTAATAGAATATGGAAGATTATGCGGATTAAAAGGTTATACTCCCGGCGTATCCGGTAATATTTCGGCCAGATATAAAGATAAAATTCTTATAACAACATCCGGTTCTGCAAATGGATATTTATCTAAAGATGACTTTGTACTCATTGGTTTTGACGGAAAACCTATAAATTCTGATAAGAAACCTTCCAGTGAAAAGATGCTGCATTGTGAATTTTACAAACAAAGAAACGATGTAGACTATATTTTACATGTACATTCTCCATATTTAAGTGCGTTTGCATCTGCGAACATAGCTTTGGATGAACCATATATGGCGGAAAATGTTTTTTATTTCGGAAAAATTCCTCTGGCTCAATATGGGCTTCCTTCATCTAAAGATTTGGTTGAAAAAACATCAAAATATTTTGGGGAATATAAGGCTGTATTAATGGCAAATCACGGGTTTATTATTGGGGATAAGAGTATTCGCGATGCATATTTAAAATTAGAACTTGCAGAAACCTACGCGCAAACAGTAATAAACGCAAAAATCTTAGGTGGAGCTATTGCATTAAATGACTTTCAGGTAAATGAAATATACTCTTTACGATAAAATCATTTTTGATTAATGACTTACAACAGTATTTTTTAAGTTATTTGCAATTTTAGTATTATTACCTACTATAACGTTTTCTAATACCACGCCATCATCTATATCAACATTATTCCAAATAATTGAGTTTTTCAATGCAACATTTTTGCCGATTTTACAGTTTTGCCCAACAACCGCGTAACCAGAAATGACTGTACTTTCAGGAATATATGATTCGCTAATAAGATTTTCATTTACATTTATCCCAATATCACACCCGCCGGCGAATACATCGAGTGTTGATTGTGAATATTGTTGAAGTGTCCCAATATCGCTCCAATATTCATCTATAATGAACGTATTAATTGAATGATTGCAAAGAAGCTTTGGAAAAACATCCTTTGCAAAATCAAAAAAAGTATTTTCCGGAATATAATCAAAAATTTTATAATTAAAAATATATATACCTGTATTAATAAAGTTACTTTTAGCCTCTTTTAAGGATGGTTTTTCTTGAAACTCGGTTATGTACCCGAATTTATCCGTAACAACGACCCCGAAATTAGAAACTTGATTATAATCAACACTTTTTATTCCAATTGTTGCAATGGCATCAGATTTTAAATGGATATCAATCCCCTTTTTTATATCCGCATTAGATAGACCATCTCCGGAAAGTACTATAAAAGTTTCCCCTTTGTTGAAAAAATACTGACATTTTTTTAGACCACCTGCAGTACCGGAGAGGGTAGACTCTTTTATATAGTTAAAATCTATACCGAAGTTGTTATTTTTGTAGCGATCAATAATCTTATCTGCAAGATAATAAGTATTGGCAATAACGCTATTGACGCCTATTTTTGACAAACTATTCAGGAGGATATCCATGACCGGTCGATTGAGAATGGGAACGAGCGGCTTCGGAGTATCCTTGGTGAGCGGATCAAGCCTAGACCCAACTCCGGCTGCCATAATCATTGCTTTAGTAACATTTTTCATATCATCATTTTTACATAGAAAAGTAGTAATTGCAAATATGTAAATATGGTATTGTAAAAAATTTTTGATGTGATAACATAAGATAGACGAACGAGTGGGTTTATAGCTCAGTTGGTAGAGCAGTTGACTCTTAATCAATTGGTCGTGGGTTCGAGTCCCACTGAACCCAAACTATTTTAAAATCGAACTTTATTTATAAAGGCCCGCAAAATCAATAGTTTTGGCGGGTTTTTTAATTTGCAATTTTAATCGTTTTTAAATATTTTTGCATAGTAAAGCCGAAAAACCCTGTTTTATGGGTTTTTCAAAAGTTCGACTCCCTTTAAGATTAAACTTATTTTTTGTTATTTTATTCTACATCTGTAGAGAGTGTGTTATTATCGTATTTTATCAGGTTTCTCAATTTCATTAATCTTGAAATCATATCTTTGAACATTGCAGTCGAAAGACTTTGTTTGCCATCAGAAAGTGCTATTTCCGGATTGTAATGAACTTCTATCATCAATCCGTTTGCACCTGATATTAAAGCAGCTTTTGACATCGGTTCTATCAGGTATCTTTGACCGGTTGCATGACTTGGGTCAACAATAATAGGAAGGTGAGAAAGTTTCTTAATGATAGGAATAGCTGATAGATCAAGAGTGTTTCTTGTGTAAGAATCATCAAAGGTCCTAATTCCTCTCTCGCAAAGTATAACATTTTCATTTCCGTTATATAAAATATGTTCTGCAGCAAGCAGAAATTCTTTTATAGTTGCAGAAGGACCGCGTTTTAATAAAACAGGTTTGTTTGATTTTCCAATAGCTTTTAATAGTTTAAAATTTTGCATATTTCTTGCACCGATTTGAACTAAATCAACATAATCAGATATCATAGGCAAATCCTGTGCATCCATAACTTCTGTGACGAGTAATAATCCGGTTTTTTCTCTGGCCTTAGCCATCATTTTGAGGGCATCTTCTTCTAATCCTTGAAAATCATATGGGGATGTCCTGGGCTTGAATGCTCCTCCTCGCAAAAATTCACAACCTGCATCTTTAGCTGCATATGCAACCTCTAATAAGCCGTCAAAATTTTCATCAACAGAACAAGGACCTACCATGAATACAGGTTTATTGTCCCCGCCTATTTTAACACCGTTATTAAATGATACAACAGTATCCTCATTCTTTCTGTCTCTTGAGGCAAGTCTAAAAGGTTCACGTATAGTTTTGACCTCTTTAACACCTGCAAGTGAACCAACTCTTTCTGCAGAGAGGGCAGTCTTATCACCGAGCGCATTTATTACTGTATAAATTTCACCTGTATGCTCCAAAACTTTAAAGTCATGTTCTTTTAGCAACTGAACAACCTTTTGAATATCATCTTTGGTCGCATTGCGCTCCATTACAATAATCATTGTATCCTCCTTGTTAAGCATAGTCTATCATAAAGCGTTAATCGTTGCAAATTTTTTAATTTTGATTATTTGTAATAATGCACAAAAGATATTGATAAGTTGCTGCAGAGGGGGTATTTATAAGGCCATAGGGCCATAGGGCAATAAGAGTGGAAATGTCCCTTATCCTTGCCACTGGGGTTTTATTGCCCTATTATTTTATTGCCTTAAATTCACGCACTAAAGTGAATACTACAGCTAATGTGGTAAGGTAATAAAGCACTATTGTCTCATTTCGCATTTGTTCACCCCTATTGACAAATGAGTTTTTATATTATATCATCGACGTGTCAGAAAAGTTTAATTTGAACATCTTACCAAATGCAAATTTGCTTTATTTTGGTGTGTTCAAAATATTTTATAAAAGCTATAGATAGCAAAGTTATTTAATTTACAAACTAATGAAAGGTAAACCAATGGAAAACAATGAAGAATTAAAGGCTGAAGCAGTTGAGCAAGTCGAAGTTGTTGAAGAAGTAACTGAAAATGTGGAAGTTGCATCTGAAACAACTGAAGTTGCAGATTCTGCGGCAGAAAATGATGAAAAGCCAAAACGTGGCAAACGTCAAAGAAAACAAAAGATTGAAACAACCCGTGAAGAAAAAGTTGAATCTGAATGGCAAGAACGAGTAGTTCAAATAAGCCGCGTAACAAAGGTTGTAAAAGGTGGTAAAAAATTAAGTTTTAGAGCCGTTGTAATTGTTGGAAACGGCAAAGGACAAGTTGGTGTAGGCTGTGCAAAAGCATCCGAAGTTATAATAGCTATTCAAAAGGCAATCGCAGACGGTAGAAAAAATCTAATCACAGTTCCTATTTTCAAAACAACTATTCCTCACCCAATTACAGGCAGATCAGGTGCAGGTGCGGTAATGCTAAGACCGGCATCAGTCGGTACAGGTATTATCGCCGGTGGTGCAGTTCGTTTAGTTTTGGAACTTGCAGGTATTGAAAATATCTTGGCAAAATCCTTAGGTTCAAAAGCTCCTCTAAATGCTGCATACGCAACATTAGAAGCTTTAAAATCCTTAACTCCATTCAGCGATGTTGCCAAAAGACGCGGTCTTACAATGGCTGAATTGTTAAACTAACGGGTAATACAAATTTAATTATAAAGGAAGATAATTATGGCAAATAAAAATAAACAAATAAAAATTAAACTTGTAAAAAGTTTAATCGGAACAAGTCCTCTACAACGTAAAATAGTTGCAGGTCTTGGTTTAACTAAAAAAGATCAAGTTGTGGAACATTTTGATTCACCTACAATAATGGGAATGATAAATAAAGTTCCTCATCTGTTACAAATCGTAGAATAAAAATTATAAGGAATATAAATTATGGCAAAGACAAAAGAAATAAAAAAAGTATCATTAACAGATTTGAAACCGGCAAAAGGTTCAACTCATTCAATCAAAAGAGTAGGCAGAGGTATGGCATCAGGTCATGGTAAAACATCTTGCCGCGGTAACAACGGTGAAGGTCAACGTTCAGGAAACTCTCATAAAAGAGGTTTTGAGGGCGGCCAGATGCCGGGTTACAGACAAATGCCAAAATTGAAAGGTTTTAAAATTATTAATCAATTGAAATATGCAGAACTTAATGTTGGCAAAATTGATTCTTTAAAACTTAAAGAAGTTAGCCTTGATGAATTGAAGAAAATGAATAAAGCTGACAGAAATGCTGACGGCTTAAGAATCCTTGGCAGCGGTGAAATCAAATCTGCTGTAACTGTAAAGGCTAGCTACTTTACACCATCAGCAAAAGAAAAAATAGAAAAAGCAGGCGGAAAGGTTGAGTTAGTATAATGGCACAGGTAAAAGTACCTTCAACAGAAGATCTTGCTTCAATGTGGCAAGCTTCTGGTTTGAAACAAAAAATACTTTTTACATTATTGATGATTGCCGCATTCAGACTTGGTGCACAGTTGCCTCTGTATGGTATTAATAATGCAATATTTAATAATATTGCGCAAGGAAACAATATCATAGGATTTCTTGATATGTTTTCAGGTGGTGCACTTGGTAATGTGTCTGTATTCGCCCTGGGGATAGGTCCATTTATTACGGCATCAATTGTTATTCAATTGATATCGGTTGTTGTACCTTCACTTGAAAAACTTCAGAAAGAAGAAGGCGAGGAAGGCAGACGTAAACTTATGCAATATACCCGTATTTTTACGGTTGTATTGGCGGCATTTCAAGCGTTAATATTTATGCTTTTCTTGAGGCATTTGCCGGGATCTATCACGGCAGGAGTAAATCATATTGCGTTTTATGTTAGTTCTATACTGATTCTTACTGCAGGAGCAATCCTTGTTATGTGGATCTCTGAACTTATTACTGAACGTGGTATTGGTAACGGTGGTTCTTTGATAATTTTCATAGGTATCCTATCTGGAATACCGGTTTATGCTTCAAGAACCGCACAAATCGTTGTGAATAGTCCAATGTTGCAATTAGGTTTGGTAACATTGCTTGCAATATTCTTTGCGGCAATGGTATTTATCGTAATTATGCAAGAAGCAGTGCGAAAAGTTATTATTGTAAATCCAAGAAGACAAGTCGGTAACAAAGTTTACGGCGGGATGAATTCTTACATACCATTCAAATTAAATCCCGGTAACGTTATGCCTATTATCTTTGCGATTGCAATTTTGCTTTTCCCTTCAACGGTTATAAGTATTATCGGCCAGGCTAATTTTAAGTCTGTGGCAGTAAAAAACTTTATCGTTCATCTGACTCAGATTATGAGTCCTGATGGAATCGTTTATTACGTTTTATACTTCTTGTTAATATTTGCGTTGACGTTTTTCTATGCGTCGATAATGCCTAATATGCAGCCAAAAGATATTGCTGATAATCTTAAAAAGTACGGATCGTCTATTCCTGGTGTAAAACCGGGTAGACCAACCGCAGAAGCATTGGATAAGATTCTATCTCGGACAACATTCATAGGTGCTCTCGGGCTTGGTATAATAGCTCTTGTCCCTTCATTTGCAAGTCATGTGACGGGAATTACTACTATGCAAGGTATAGGAGCAACTTCGCTTATCATCATGGTTGGTGTAGCTTGTGATTTAATAAATCAAGTTAGGGCTCACCTATTGGCAAGAAATTATGAATCATTCTTGAAAGAGTAAATTTATTCGATGTATATTAAAATTGCCACCAAATATATTGGTGGCAATTTTTTGTAATATATTAAATTATTACATTCTTTCAGGTGCGCTAACGTCAAGTAATTTTTCTAAAGCAATAAATATTACAGTTTTCACAGCCCAAACAATTGCAAGTCGAGCCTTCATCATATCTTTATCTTCTGAAATTACGCGATTAGCATTGTAGAATGAATGAAATTCTGAAGATAATTCTTGTAAATAGCGACAAATTGTATAAATTTGTCGATTTTCGGCAGATGATTTTATCATTGATGTGAATTCTTCAAGTTTTAAAATTATTTGTCTGGCAGTCTTGATTGTTGGAATTACCATAGACGATTTGAAATTGTCAACCAATTCATTAAGCTCAGAAGTTGCTATTGGTGCAGGAAGCGAATTTCCGGTTTCTCTATCTATAATCGGAGAAGTCGCATTACGTAATATAGAGCAACATCTTGCGTGCGCATATTGGACATAAAATACAGGATTTTCATCAGAATTTTTCTTGGCTAATTCTATATCGAAATCGAGGGTTGTGTCAATGTTTCTCATTGCCATCCAGAATCTTGTGGCATCAACTCCGACTTCATCAATCAAATCATCAAGGGTAACCATATTTTTACGTTTACCCATTCTAACTTCATTACCGTTAATAACAAGGTTGACGAGTTGTCCCAGCAAAATTTCTAATTTATCAGGATTATAACCTAAAGCTTCAAGAGATGCTTTTACGCGCGCAATATATCCGTGGTGGTCTGCGCCCCATATGTTTATCAATCTGTCAAACCCCCTGTTGAATTTGTCTGCATGATAAGCTATATCAGCAGTTAAATAAGTATTTGTTCCGTCAGAACGCTTAACTACCCTGTCTTGATCATCCCCGTAATCTGAAGATCTAAACCAGTAGGCACCGTCTTTTTCGTAAATTTTTCCTTTATTTTTTAACTCCTCAAAACATGCATCAACTTTGCCTGAATTATGTAAATCGAGTTCGGAATAAAACTTATCAAAGTGGACTCGAAATCTTTCGAGAAGTTCCTTTTGTCTTAATTCCATCTCATCTTTTGCAAAATCTGATAAAATCTGAACATCAATTTTTGTGACGTCATTTTTTACTTCTGATAAAATGTCAGTATTATCTTCTATAAACTTCTTGGCCACAGGAATTAAATAATCTCCGGGATAAAAGTTTTTACGTTCAAGTTCATCTTCAGGAAAATCAATATTTTCGCCTAATTCTTGTCGGATGCGAATTGCCAGAGAATTTCCAAGTTTTTTAATTTGCGCACCGGCATCATTAATATAAAATTCTTGATAAACATCATGGCCATAAAATTTTAAAAGGTTAGTTAATACGCTTCCAACAACAGCCCAACGCCCATGACCGATATGGAAAGGTCCTGTTGGATTCGCTGAAATGTATTCAAGATTAATTTTTTCTTTATTTATATTTTGAGGTTTACCGTAATTTTCGCGATTCTGAAATATTTTTTCAACGAGACCTGCAAGTAAATTGTCACATGCTTTAAAATTGATAAAACCGCCAACTACAGAATATTCGTTCTCTGAATCATCTATATTTTCAACAATAGCATTAGCAATTGCTGGTGGTGCCATTTTTGCAAATCTTGCAAGTGAGGATATATTTACAGCAAAATCGCCAAAATCTGAATTTTTAGGCCTTTCTACAACAATTGAACCTTTTTCATATTCTTTCATTTGGCCCAAGGTTCCTTTAGTCGTAGCTTTTATTATAGCATCTTCAATTTTGGTTAAAAAATAATCTTTTATCATATCTATTTCCTTAAAATTCTATAGAAAAATTATAATACAAAAAAATCGATTACAAAATACAGTAACCGATTTTTGTCATTGGTTTTATATTGTTAAAGTCTAATTTTATCCATTTTTAGTCGGTAAAAATCAGTATTTATATTAAGTTTTTCACCAATATCCAGGAGAGCATCGACAAGTTTTCTGTCTGAACTTTTTTGTTTAGCTAGACCGGAATCAATTATTTCTGATATTTTGTGATAAATTTTTGAAAAATAGATATTTTGGGCCTCTGCAATATCTACTTCCAAATCCAAATCAGATATATCGGAGAAAAGTTCCAATAGAATTTCAGTTTGCTGATATTCAAAACTATAGACTAATCTATTTACGTTTTGCAGAATCTTTTTACCCATAATTTCATTAGAAATTTTCTTGTCCAGTGTTATTCCGATTCTTTTGGCTTCATAATTTATATCCATAGCTTGTTGCAATGTTTCATGATCCGGATAGCCTTCTGCATCAATAATCAAATCGTTAAACTTTTTGCTCAAAGCGTATCCTGCGGAAATTCTGAATTCATCTGGTATGGAAAGTCCGAGACTTTGCAGGTGATAGATAGAATCTTTTCCGCTGTCGTATAATTCTTGATAGGTCTGAGAGAATTTTGTCATTTTATCTTTGAGAAGAATTTGTAAGATTTTTCTGCGTTCTTCGATGAAGATATCTTTGAGTGTAAAATATTCTTTTCCAAAAACCTCATCTAAAGCTCGGATAATTTCCGTTAGAGGGTTCAACATAAATATTTTTGTCAATTCGGACTTGATTTTACCGAACTCAATTTCATCAGAGTATTCTTTTATCGCACAATGGAAATCTCCTCCCGGATATTGAACCAGTGCAAAGATTAAATCTGATTTTTGTAAAGTAATTCTGGATGTTATTTCAATATGTCCAATGACAAAGTTTTCAGAACCTTTTGAAATTTTCTTGTAGTAATTTTTCTTAACTTTGTAACAGTAAACATTTTCTTCGTCATCAAAATCTTGATATAGCGAAGTTATAGCCCAAAGACCGGCAATTTGTTTTACGGTTACAACAGAAGGTTTGACAAAATTGTTATAGATGTCTTTACCTGATCCGTATTCTGAGATATTACTCTTTGCCTCCGACAAGATTTCAACAAATTTAGCTTCGTAATCTTTTTCGGAAAAATTCTTGATAAGTTGTATTGCGCGTGCTGCGTATTTCATTATCTGTACGGTTTCAATACCAGAAATTTCAGAGAAAAACCAGCCGCAACTTGTGTACATCAATAATGTTTGTCGCTGTATTTCTAAAAGTTCCATTGCGCGAACTTTTTGGTTATCAGTAAGCTTTGATTTAAAGAATTTTGATTGAAATTCATTAACATTCATCTCGCTTCTGTCCAGAATGACAGATATATATTCATTTCTGACATCCCAAGGATTCTTTTTATAATATTTTGAACCTTCATTTTCAAATATAACAGAGAATTCATCTCTTAAATAATCAAGAGCATTTCTTAAAGGTTTACGCCATTTTTGATTCCATCCCGGATGTCCTCCGGTTGAACAACCGCAATCATCACACCATCTTCCGACTCCGTGAAAACAGCTCCATGATGAGGCTTGTTTAATATCTACTATATAATCACTTCTGTATTTATCAAGATATTCCCCATAATTTGTTAAGGTAAAACCTTCATCTGATGCCTTTATCTTTAATACATATGACAGTGCCATATCACCAAATTTTGTATGATGTCCGTAACTTTCACCGTCTGTTGCAATGTTAATTAGCTGAGGGAAATCTCTAAGGTCTGAGACTCCTTCTTTCAGGCGTTTTGAGAATTTATTCCCGTCTCTTAATAGTTCATCAAAAGCTACAGATTTTGAAATTGCACCGTCATAGAAAAACAAATCAATATATTTGTCAGGTTCGGACTTTATGTAATATCTGTAAGAACGAGCAGGATCAATGTTGCCCCAGCTAACGTCGGTCCATTCTTTTTCACCTTCACGCCTAATCCTTGCAGCTTGGAATGGTGATAGGATTGTAAATTTAATTTCGTTATCAACCAACACTTTTAGTGTTTCATCATCAACTGCAGTTTCTGCAAGCCACATTCCCTCAGGCTTTCTGCCAAAACGGTGTTCAAAATCATAAATGCCCCATTTAACCTGTGTTACCTTATCGTTATAATTGGCTAGAGGCATAATAATATGATTATAAACTTGGGCAATTGCATTACCATGACCGTTATGATTCTGAACACTTTCTATATCGGCCTTCAAAATTCGTTCGTATGTTATCGGTTCATTTACCTCTAACCATGATAAGAGTGTAGGGCCGAAGTTAAAGCTCATTTTTTCATAATTGTTAACAACATCCAAGATTCGGTTACGATTATCAACTATTTTTGAAACTGAATTGGGAGTATAACATTCTTTCGCAACTCGTTCGTTCCAGTCATGACATGGCAGAGCGCTATCTTGCAATTCAATAGCTTCCAACCAAGGGTTTTCACGCGGTGGTTGATAAAAATGTCCGTGTATTGTTAAAAAAGTATTATTTCCAGCCATAAACTAACCCCTTAAGACACATTATATTAGCTTTGTTTTTTCTCAACTCTTGATATAACTGTGAAGTTTTCAGCATCCATCCAAACATCACCTAAAGCTGTTGAAAAAACTTTTCCTGTAAATTCCACAATATCACCAGAGTTTAGATCGATGTGTTTTTCCGCAATTTCACGAGGCATAAATATTTTCATTTCTGATAGCGGAATATTATGATCTAATACATCCGGTCTTTGAATTAAAAAAGAAATATATTTTTCAGAACTTCTCATTGCAGGTTGATAATCTAAGCCTAGAGTTGAGAACTTATCAAATTTAGCCTTAATTTTAACTTCTTTGTTCAGATATTTTTGTGGGTATGCAACAATATTCAGAGGGTTAACCTGAGGGCATTGTGAAGTTTGTGCTGCCGGATTTGTTATCCCATTTGCGGCATTTGTTGCGTACTGCGCGGCTTGAAGTGTTCTTGCCGGTATAAAGTTTGTATTTGCGACAGCAAGTGAAACTCCTCCTATTACTAACCCTGCAAATGCACTTGCTAAAACCGCTTTAAATTTATTATTTTTCATATATTTTTCCTCAATAAATACTTTTCTATAATATCATAGCACAAGTTTTTATTTTTTGTAACTATCCTCGTTAACATTTTCATGCTATATTAAAAAATGTCAAATTTTGTTTATTAAAATAAGGAGATACTTATGAAAAAACAACCTGCACTTTCACCTATAGGGATTGCTATAGCAATAGTTATGCTGCTGGCTCTTTTGATGATTGTTTCAGCTCCTGTTATTGTGGATAATACTAAAAAGGATTCAGGTAAATCTCATGTGAATTATAATCAAGAAAGGATATATCAAGAAAATTATGAGCGTGAAAGACACGATATAGAGAGTTTACGTAATGAAATGAGCGAAACATATAAATCTCAAATCCAATATTTGGAATCAAAAATATCAAACATGGAATTACAAATGCAGCAGTTAACTGACTCTAGCCAAGCAGGGCGCAGAAAGTACTTCTGCACATTAGAAGGTGCTCTTGATTCAAATGGAGAGAATGTTCAGATAACTAAAGAAGTTCAACAAAATCCTAATACAAAATATATTTTTGTATGCGGCAAAAATCAATTTTAAATTTATTGTGAAAAAACAGGGTGTAATTTTTTACACCCTGTTTTTATCTTGAATATTTTTTATTCAGTTTTTTTAGCAAATGAATTGTTTGCCCTTGTTTCAATTTCCTTCTCTATTATAGAGATAAATTCATCAACAGGGAAGGTTCCGATTTGTCCTATGCCTCTTGCGCGAACTGAAACGGTGCCTGATTCAATTTCCTTATCACCTATTACACATACATAAGGTATTTTCTTGTCTTGAAGTGATTCTCTTATTTTGTAATTCATACTCTCACTTCTATCATCAAGATTTGCTCGGATTCCGACCGCGCGCATTTTCTTGTAAACTGCTTCGGCATAATCAGTGTGTTTGTCGTTAGAAATTGGAACAATAGCAACCTGAGTCGGGGCTAGCCAAGTTGGGAATGCCCCGGCATAATGTTCAATTAATAGTCCGTGGAATCTTTCCATAGATCCGAAAATAACTCTATGCAGCATTACCGGGGTTTTTAATTGGCCGTCTTTATCCTGGTATTTAATATCAAATCTCGCAGGCAGGTTAAAGTCAAGCTGAATTGTTGCACATTGCCAAGTCCTGCCTATTGCATCTTTAACCTTGAAGTCAATCTTAGGACCATAAAATGCCCCATCGCCCTCATTGATATCGTACTTCATTCCGCGGCTATCCATTGCCTGCTTTAAGCCTTTCTCTGCAAGATCCCAATTTTCTAAAGATCCTACATAGCTTTCAGGTCGGGTAGACAGTTCAACCTCAAAATCCATTTCAAAAATTGCCATGGTATCAGCAACAAAATCAATAATCGCATTAATTTCATCAACTAACTGCTCAGGAGTGCAAAATACGTGGGCATCATCTTGAGTAAAACCTTGAACTCTTGTTAGGCCTGACAGTGCTCCGGATTTTTCTTTTCTATAAACTGTTCCCAGTTCTGCCATTCTCAAAGGTAATGAACGGTATGAATGTCTGTTTGCTTGATAAATTAATATATGGAATGGGCAGTTCATTGGTTTTACGACAAATTGATCTTCATCTTCCTTGTCTTTCTGAATGAAGAACATATTGTCTTTATAGTGATCCATATGACCTGAAATCTCCCAAAGCTTTGATTTTGCAAGCTGAGGAGTAGTTACTATAACATACCCGCGTTTTCGGTGTTCACTTCTCCAGTAGTTTTCTATTTCTTCTCTTACTACTGCTAAATTTGGATGCCATAATACTAATCCCCCGCCGATTTCTTCCCTAACTGAGAACAAATCGAGTTGGGTACCTAATTTTCTATGGTCACGTTTTTCGGCTTCTTCTATCATATGAAGATAATTATCTAAATCCTCTTTATTCCAATATGCAGTTGCATATATTCTCTGGAGCATTTTATTTTTTTCATTACCTCTCCAGTATGCCCCTGCAACCTTTAGAAGTTTAAAGGCATTGGCTTTAATATATGATGTATTTGGAAGGTGAGGCCCTGCACAAAGATCATTGAAATAAGCATTTCCGTCTTTGTCACGGGTTACGTACAAAGTAGGGTTGTCATTTCTGTGTTCTTCCAACAACTCTGCCTTATAGATTTCACCTTCATCCATAAATTCTTTAATCTGTTTGTCAACATCATCAACGTAAACTTTTTCAAAAGTTAAATTTTGTTTTACAATGTTTTTCATTTCTTCTTCGATTTTTGCAAGATCATCGGTTGTGAACGCATGACCGTCTGTTAAATCAAAATCATAGTAAAATCCGTCAGCAGTTGCAGGCCCTATAGCCAGCTTTGCCGAAGGAAAAAGTTTTTGCACGGCTTGTGCCATAATGTGTGAGGTTGAGTGTCTTAAAACTCGTAAAGTTTCTTCATTCTTTTCCATATTCTATCCTTTCTGTTTCAATCGAAAACCCTCGAAAGAAACACTTGCGGGGTGGATCCCCCAAACTAATCTACATACAAAATTTTACATCAAGAATATTAAAAGTAAATGTCTTCGGTTAATTTCAGGGTAAATGGAGCGCCTTGTGGAATTGATATCCTGTCACCTCTTGAAAACACCGCGGAGATTGGTGAAACAACAATAGTTGTTCCGTATACAACAGAACCCAAAACTGTCGGAATTGGTGATAGAATTCCGGTGAAAGGGTTATCTGTCATTTTTACAGCGATATTGCGCATTTTTCTGTAAAATGGTTTACCCTTATTTGCGTACGTCGGAATGTTTTTTATATATTTTCGTTTTCCTTTAATATTGTTGAAAAATATTTTTTTGTTGTTTGCTTTGAGAACTTTTCCATCCGTAGATTCCGTTATTCCGTTAAGGGTTATTCCTGTGATTTTTATTTCAATCAGTCCGCCGTTACCTGTGAGTTGAGGCAGATGGGCATTTGTAATTGTTGCTCTGATTGTTGTGCCGGCTGGAATTGTTATATAGCGTTGAGTTACAGTTGACTGAGTTGTGAAAGTTATCTGCTGTCCTATCCTTGCCGCGTCAGAAATAGAATTGTTTGATTTTACGACAAATTTTGTACCCTTTTTAAGTTTTGTAGAGGTAAAATTATTAGAAATTATTCTATTGTCTTGACCGGGCAAATTTTTAACCTTACCAGTCTTGGTTGATGTGTCAATAGGAATTAGCTGTGTTTGCGGAACGTTTTCTGTTGATGTTTGAGAGGTAGCTTTTGTACCGGTTTTATCGATTGATGGAAGTGCAGGCAGGTTTTCTTCAATTGCTGATGTATTGTACTTTTTTTTGATTTCGTCGTCTATTGATAAATCAAGTTCATACGAATAACTCCTAAGTGAAGTTAATATAAGTATAAACATTACAAATAAAATATTAAACTTGTTCATTTTAGTAATTCATTGATTGCCTTAGCGGCTTTTTTGCCGGCACCCATTGCATTAATCGCGTTAGAAACTCCAACCGGAGCAACGTCGCCACCCGCAAAAATTGTTGGAATGGATGTAGATCGAATATTTTCATCTACAGAAATATAACCTTTTGAATCTATTCGTAAATCTAAACCTTCGCCTTCTGCGGATTTTTGTATAATAGGATTAGGTCCGGTACCCAGAGCGACTATTACTGTATCAAATTCGATATTTATTGTCTCTCCTGTTTTTTCGGGTTTTTGTCTGCCGGAACTATCCGGTTCACCAAGTTTCATAACATCAAGATCAACTGATTTTACCCAACCGTTTTCTCCTTTTATTTCTTTCGGGGCAAGTAAAAATTTAAAAATAATACCTTCTTCTTTTGCATGACGAATTTCTTCAAGTCTTGCCGGGAGTTCTTTTTCTGTACGTCGATAAAGTATGTAAACCTCCTTAGCACCTACTCTTACAGCAGTTCTTGCTGCATCCATAGCAACATTACCTCCGCCAAAAACAGCAACTTTGTCTCCAATTTTCAAAGGGGTAGGTGTGCTTTCTTTATATGCTTGCATTAGGTTTACGCGAGTCAAAAACTCATTTGCAGAAAATACACCGTTTAAATTTTCCCCTTCAATTCCTAGCATCTTCGGAAGACCTGCACCTGAACATATAAATATTGCATCGAAACCGTCATCTTTTAGTTGTTTTAGAGTAATTGATTTACCAACAACGACATTGCTCTTAAATTCAACACCCATTTTCTTTAAATTGTCTATTTCTCTATCTAAAACAATGCGAGGAAGTCTGAATGGAGGAATTCCATAGCGTAAGACTCCGCCCAACTTGTGAAGTGCTTCAAAAACGACGACTTTATGGCCAGCTTTTCTTAAATCTGCAGCAGCAGTGATTCCTGCGCAACCTGAACCTATAACGGCTACTTTTTTACCGGATTCTTTAATTATTGGATTATTGGCTTTAGTGTTGTCGCCTACATATCTTTCGAGAGCACCAATGGCAACAGCTTCTCCTTTTAGTCCAAGTATACAATTACCTTCGCACTGTCTTTCTTGTGGACAGACCCTACCGCAGACAGAAGGTAACATGCTAGTTTCCCTAATAATTTCACCGGCTTTTTCGAGGTTATTTTCTTTAAGTGCTTGTATAAACTTTGGAATTTGAATATTTACGGGGCATCCTTGAACGCAACGTGGGTTTTTGCAATTTAGGCAGCGAGACACTTCAAGCCTAACTTGTTCATCTGTCAGGTTACTTTCTACGGACTCAAAATTATGTCTTCTTAATTCTTTATCTTGTTCTTGTACTCTTTGTCGTTCTACTGCCATTTACCTCTCCCTGTATATACACATGTATTTTAGTAAAAAAATACTATATTGGCAAGTAAGTTTTTCCTGGCATAAAATTTTATAACTTATTACTTCTGATAAATTCATCAAGATTATCAAGTGCGGTTTGGGTTAAGCTGTATAGGTGTCCGTTTCCAACCTGTTTTGCTAATTGGGCAGAGTCGCCATACATCTTCCTTGCGCCATTGATGTATTGTTTTTGCTGCGGAGAGTCATCTGAACCAAGTTCTCTATAATAGTTTCCATATTGATAATATATTCTGCTTAGCAAATCTTGCAAGTCATATTTTTGGGCAAATTCCAACGATGTATTTAAATTAATTCTCGCCGAATCAAAGTCGGAGATAGTCATAAAGCATTTTGCAAGTGCCATTCTCAACATTATCTGACAATAAAAATTTTGAATATTCGGACTTTCTGCAACTTCTAAAGCTTTATTTGCAATTTCTATTGCTTCTTTAACACCTTCTGTAGAATGTGTCGCATCAGTTATCATATACCATGTAAGTAACGCACCAAAGGCCATTTTTTCTTTTGCAAAATAAACTATCTGCTCGTTGAAGATATCCATGGCTTTTTCTTCCAAGTTGTTATCTTTAAATATTTTGCCAAGATATACTTTCAGAATATTTTTGGTAAAATTATCCCCGTTATTATTTGCAAAAGTCACAATCTGAAAAAGATTTTCTGGCATTCCTTCATAATGTTTAGTTAAAAATCTATTAGTTAAATCGATGAAGTTCCATTGTATAATCGCTTCATTATCCATTATGTTTGAATGGTATGTCTGAATAGTCTCCTCTAGAATCTTGTCTGAAGTTTTATAATCACCTTTTACGGTATTAGCAAGGGCTAGTGCTAATTTACACTTACATATAAATAATTCATCTTCAACTTTATGGTTTTTAATTATCTCAAAAAGTTTATTCAGTACATTAAAAGAGCGGTTGTTTCCTTGCAAAATTAGAGTTTTTGCAAGAATCAAATATGTTTTTACCCATGTTTCAAAAACGAAAGGTAATATTGGATCATAATTATCCGGCTTATTGTTGAAAAATTCATCAAAGACAGGTAAAATTTCGTTATCAATTATATTAATTATTTCACCACAGTTTCCAATATTTAATAGCGCATTCAATTTAGTGCATTTTAACAAAGCTATATTTAGAGGTGACAAATCCTTAACTTTTTCCAAAACTGCATCTGTACATTCGATTTCACCGCTATAATTGCCTACTTTGTTACAGCAAAATTTCATATAACCTAAAAGTTCAATCTCTTTTGGAGTATCATCTTTTAATTTAGCGTTATTTATGGCATCAGGCAGATATTCCATTGCATCAGCGGGTTTTATATCAGTTAAAATTTTACCAAGTCGTTCTGATATGTTGTACCGAATCTTAAGTGTTTCTTTGTCGTCAAGTTCATTAATAAGTGCCAAACATTGTTTTTGGGCTACAACATATAGGTTTATATCCCCAATATAGGCACAATATCTTACTATTTTTGTCCAAATTTCAAGTGCAAGTATTGGTTGTTTTAAATTTTGAGCAATAATAGCGAGTATTGAAACAGTATTAAGTGTGTATTCTTTCAAAAAGTTTAGAATTTTTTCATTGATAACCATAAAACTTTCTTTAAGTCTTACGTTAGACATTATTGTTTCCCATAAATAAGGACATTTGAATTCGTAATAAATTGAACTAAACGGAATAATGTAATCATGTTCTACAAGATATTTAATAATACCTTGGATTTCGTCATCAGGAATTTCGAGAATTTCTTTTATTAATGCTATATTAATTTTGTTTCCCATTATAGCAGATGTCAAGACGAAGTTGTATATGTTTGTATTCAGGTATGATAATAAAGCAAGTCTTTGTCCGATAATGCCTTCAAAGTTTGCGGATATTTCATAAGGCTGATTTGACATTCTGCAATCTATTTTTAAAGCAAAAGTTTGTTCAACAAAAGCCGGATTTCCCTTGCTTAGCTCAAATATTTGGTGAACTTCCGGTTTTGTAACCGGCGGAAAATCTTTAACAGCACTCTTTTTTTGTTTTATATATGCAATCATCTCTCTATATTCAAGAGGGGCAAGTACAATATCCGAAGTGTAGTCTTCATCTTGATGTTCCGGCAGGTAAAATTTACCCTTAACCGGATTGTATTCATCATAAGTCAGAACAAGTTTTACATTGTTATAAACGCTATCATTTCTAAGATATTTCAGCATAAACTCATAGGAAAAACCGTCAGTGTATTGAAAATTATCTATAACAAATATGCATTTTGAATCTCCAATAATTGTGTTTAGAACTTTATTCAATATATTGAAGGTTTTAATCTTGTTCTCATGCACTTCTTCATAATTACCTTCATTTGCCGGATATAAGAAATTTATAAGCTCATAAATTTCCGGATCTGATAATGATAAAAAATTCTTTTTTATAAAGGCATACGCACTTTTTTGAAACTGTACAGAGTTAATACACATTGACGGCAGATTGAATATATTTAGAAATAGACTTTGTAAAAAACCTCCTGCTGTCAATTGAGAAAGCTGTGTACATTCGACAACTAAACACATTATAGATGGATCATTTAAGTCATTAACTAAAGACCTGATGATAGTAGATTTTCCAAATCCCTTGTTACCGATTAACGAAATAATATGCTTTTTATCATCATATATAGCTTGTTTTAAGAGTATTTTTGCCTCATTTTGGGAAACTCCTGTGACTGTCAAAGGTTCAAGCTCCGGGACTTGGTTTTGGGAAGTGTTTTCGAATTTTATTCCGTTTATATTTGGGTTCTGAACAAAATTGTTTGAAGTGTCTGGTTTTATATTTTCAGAATTATCTTTAATATCAGGATCGTTGTTTTCCGGCATTATTTCTGATTCAGATATGTTGCTGTCGTTTTTAGAGGTTACCTCATTATTATTTTCCGTATGTGTTTCGGTGTTGGAATTTTGATTTTCTGTGGCATTTTGTTCAGAAATTAAGTCTTTAATCTTTACATTTTTATTTAAAATTTCACCACATTTTCTGCATTTTACTGCATCAGGAAAATTGGCAGCCTTACAAATAGGGCAAAATTTTAGCAAGTCTTCGCCACAATTTTTACATTTTTTATTTTGGACAAAATTAATAGTATTACAATGCTTGCAATGTATACCAATACGGGCATTGCAATGCGGACACTTTATAACATCAGTTTCAACTTCTTTTTTGCAAACCGGACACTTCATCTGGTGTAAACCTCTAATTAAATGCTATCTTAACCCTATCCATAAGTTTAAATAAACGTTTAGATACTTCTGATTGTGAAAGTCCAAGTTCATTGGCTATTTCTTTTTGGGTCATGCCTGACTCATATCTTAATTTGTAAATATCAAGATATTTTTTTTCAGTATCTGAATTATGGATTGTATACACGTAGTCAACAACTTTTTGTAATATTTCTTTTTTCATAGAAATATCTTCAGGTGTTTCTTCAGAAACGGGTGCGGTGTATACTATAGAAATATTTGAATAATCAACGGTGTTGTTATGTGCAACTGTATCAGAGATAACCTCGTCAGTTTTTTTGTATCCTGAATGAGTTCTGCGTAATCTGCCTGAATTTTTCAATACATTAAGTATCGAAGTTGTAACAACTTTTTTGAGATATACCTCAAGAGTTGCTTCAGATGATATAGCATTAATTATTGCCAGTGAACGTTGGCATGCTTCATTTAAAAAATCTTCATACAAGTCCTCATGGCCGGCAAATTTCCTGTCATGCCTGATTATTCTACCTATTACATCTATTTTTTCTTGAGTTAATTCCAATTAAGATTTCCCTCTCTTATAACTTAGTATATCATATTTAAAAATAAATGGTAATTGTTAAGTTGAAGTCAGGGTTCTTAAGGGCCTTAGATGGCGGTTTTACAACGTTTAAGGTGCTTATCACTGATTGTAACACAATTTTATCAATTTGTGTTGAGCCACTACTATTTACAATTGCTGATTGAACTACTTTGCCTTCTTCTGATATTTTCATCGCAACTTTAACTCTGTCAGAATAAGCGTATTCCGTTGATAAAAGCAGATCGCTGGATAGAGATAATTTTATACTCTTACCTGCAGTTCTCAGATAATTTTTCATAAGGTCGCTGTATGACAAGTAGTCGGGAACTTGCCATACAATATTTTTAACCGATAATGCCGTACCAACAGGATTTCCTGAACCTACAACTTTTGGTTGTTGTTGTGAAGGCTGCATTTTTGCATTTTCCTTAGCTTCATTTATATCAGGAATGTTTGAAGAAATATCGTTATTAAAGTCTTCTTCTTGACCTCTTGGAAGTTCGTTATCGACGATAGATGACGGAGGTATGTCAGATGGAGCTTTGCTTGATAATTTGCTTTTTATAAGCAGTCCCATGCCTGAGGCCCCTAAAACAACCAGAAAAACAACTGCAGCAAGTATAACATTTCTGTTTGTTATCAAATTCCCGTTATTCGAAAGATTTAATGCCGCACCAGGAGTTTTATTTTGTGAATCCTCAAATATTTCTTCATCCTCAAATTCATCAGTAATATTTCCTGAGCCATCTTCATTAAACAGCATGCCGATGCTTTCGGAAGTTGATTCGGAAACGGGATCTTCTTCTTTAGGGTTTTCTTTTGGTAACATGGCATTGTTAACACCATCATCAGGTGTAAACACAGCTTCTTCAATTGGTTCATCTTCGCTGTAATCTATTGGTGATTCAGGAATATATGTCTCCTCCAAATCGTTATCAAAATTGTCGACATCAACATATTTTATTTCTTCAGGAACTTCATCTTCTGCAGGCACAGGTTCATCATTAGGAAGCTCAATGACATCTTCAAGTATGTCATCAGGAACATCATTTAAATGGTCGTTAACATTTTCAGAAGTATCCTGTTCGATATTGCTATCGTCAAATGTAACAAATTCTGAGTCAGACTCATTTGTGAGCTCGACGTTGTTATCTTCCGCATCACTGTCTGGTTCTGTATCAATAAAATCTTGTGAACCTTCGATTTCATTTTCATTTTGTGTAAACTCTAAATGTACATTATCTTCTGATAAACTGTCGGGATTAATAAATTCTTGAGATTCCGCAACTTCTTCTGTTTGTTGAGCCTCATCCTCAATATTAAATAAGTCGGAATTATTAACTTCCGGAATATCAATCGTTTCTTGAATATCATCTGTTGACTCGAAAGAAATATCATCTGATTGAGAAGTTTCTGAGATGCTGTTGTCATCAAGTATGTCAGCGTAATCTTCTTCTTCTTCTTCATCTACAGGAGATATTGGAATATCAGTATCATCTACATTTATAATATCAGAGTATTCTATATCAGTTTGCGGTTCAATATTGTCATATTCATTTTGTTCATTAATTGTCTGAATATTATCCTCATCTGAATAGACATCATCATCAACTATGGTCTGAATATTATCCTCATCCGAATCATTTTCTGCTTCATCAGGGTATGTTATATCTTCTTCATTTTCTTCTTCACTTAATGACTCAATTTCTGAGTTAATTTCATTTTTTTTATCGAGATCATCTATATCTTCAATTTGTTCATATTCATCCTGAGTTTGAAATTCTTCTTCATAATTATCAATTTCAGTGTCAGATATTTCGTCTTCCGGCGCTTGGTCATCGGAAAGGGCGATTATATCGTTATCTTCCGGCGCTTGGTCATCGGAAAGGTCAATTACATCATTATCTGCATGTTCTTCATCCATTAATTCGCTTGAATCATTTTCGGTAATATCGCTATTTTCATCGTTGTCTTGATCTACTGTATCGATGCTTTCAGAATGAAAATTGTTTTCATTCTCATCCGCAGATACGGTGTCCGTTCCGTCATTTATAAACTCAGGTTCAGGAGATGTTTCTTCCAAAACCTGTTCTGGTAGATTGGAGTTTTCAGGAAGAGATTCAAAATTATTTTCTTCAATATTATTTTCAAAATGGTCTAGCTCAAGACTCTCATTATTGGTATCTTCAATTTCTGTATTGTCATTATTTTCCGTGGATGAATCTGTAATTTGGTTATTGTCAGCATTTTCATCATCTACAATATCTTCAGAAGTATCAAAAAGTTCTTCTATTTCATCCAGAATTTCATCTGAATTTTGTTCTGTCTCAGGTGCGTATTCATTTGTAATATCAGGAACTTCGTCAATTATAATATCATCATCCTCATTTTCAGAAAGTGAATTTAAAAGATTTTTGCCAAAACCTGATGAAGTTTTTGTTGAATATTCATCAACATTAATATTTTCAAATATTGAATCATCATCTTCTGAATAATCGTTAAATTCACTTTCATTCAAGTTATCGAACTGGAATTCCTCATCAATATCATCTTCGATTTCATTAACATAATCTTTTTGATCATCTATAGAATGTTCAATTGTATCAACTGTTTCGTAGGCTTCAGGCTCTGCATCAAAATCATCTTCTGTATTGGAAGGTTCAGTATTTTCAGTTAAAATAAATGAATCTTCTGAAACTGTGTTATCTGAAACGTTATCATCTGATGTTTCATTAGAGTTATTAATATCAATTTCCGGAGAAATTTCATCAAAAGAAATCGTATTTTCATCATTATCTGATGGTAATTCTTCGAAATTAATAAGATCATCTTGTGCAAATTCAGTTTCTACCTTATCTTCTTGTCTATCAAAATTGTCCAAAGCTTCAAATTCATTTTCGGTATCATTTTCTATTATATCAAATGTATCATCTGAATCAGTATCAGTAATATTTTCATCAAAACGTGCTATTTCATTATTCTGTTCGATGTTATCAAGGTTGATAGTTTCATCAAAAATGCTAGTTTGTTCGCTTTGTTTAGGGATTAGATTTTCATCTGAAGAATCCTGACTAATAATATCTTGAATAACATTTTCTGCACCGTCAATGGCGTTATTGATAGTCTCTACTGCCGCCTCTCCTGCAGAATTTGTAATATCACCTACAACTTCTGCGCCTGTAATTTCCATTGAGCCCGCTGTTAGAGCTCCTGCAGCCATAGTTCCTGCTAATCCCGCCGCAGTGTTTAAAATGCCATCAGCTATATTTAAACTCTCATCATCAGAATTATTTTTGTCGCTCGAATTTATATTTTCAGAATCATCTATTATGTTAATTTCATCTGTATCAGAGTTTTGAAGATCAATATTTTCATCTGAAAATTCATCAATGACAGCTTTTTCTTCTTCATTTGAATTTTCAGTAAATTCAATATTATTATCTTCTTGAGTCGGAATATCATCTTGATTGCCTATCTCATCAGATGATAAATTCTCATCTTGCTCAAAGTTTATAACTTCCTCTTGGGTTTCAGATTTTTGCTCGACCTGCGGAACGATCTCAGGATTGTTTATTGCGGAATAAGATAATGTCTCAAAATTTTCTAATTCAATAAAGCTATCTCTTAGCTGCGCTGAACTAATTAATTTTTGCAATAAATATTTTTTGTCAGATTCAGAAATGTCGTTATCCAACATGTCAAACATTAGATTTCTTATGTCATTAATTTCTTCATCATTTATCTGATCCATAGTGTTACGGTCGCAAAGCCCAATGAAATCAGGCAGGTCAGAAAGGTTAGATAATTTTTCTTTTTCAATAAAGTAGTAATCTTCATTTTGATTTTCTTTATTAATTAGTTTAGGTTCAAAAAAGCCTAAGATTTCAACACTTTCAAAGCCTTTGTCAACCTTCATTACAATATAAATGTCAGGAACAATATTAAAATCAAAGTGAGATTTAGGGATAAATATTTCATTTTCGTTATATATTACACGAACATCAATATGAGCATTAGAAAGAATTATATCTGCAATATCGAATTCTTCAAGAATTTTTCTTACGTAATGAAGGTTATACGTATTTTCAACGTTAATACCAACTTGCGCCAGATAATTCATCGCCAGTTTACTGCCAAGAGCGTTCACAAATGCTCTTGTTTTGATTT
>CADBQW010000075.1 GCA_902796925.1 uncultured bacterium
TAAAATATGGATAAAGTAAGTTTTCAAGGGCGTTCTTTAATTCACATAAATCCAAAAGTCTATATAGAGCAAGCTTCTATAATAAATCCTGCGACATCAAAATTTAAAAATTATGCAAAAATAATTCCGGGAGTATCAAAGACTTTTAATTGTCAGGAAGGAGATTTTTTTGTATTTACACATAACGGTAATGAATCGTATATAGAAAGATTCCCTTATGCAATCAATATGGAAGGTGAATCTTTTGCTGAAAATCTTCTGGATCATTTCAATAAAATTGCATTGAACGCAAAAGAAAAAGTTACTTGCATGATATTTGGTGGCTTGCCGAATGACACTAAAACTATAAATATGATAAACAAACTTGCAGATGCATATGAAGGTCATGATATTTCGATATTTGCCGGTTTGAAAGATACACCTATAGGCAAATTTATAGTAAAGAATTCTATGGCAACAGGAAAACCTGAAGTATTTATCCCTCCAACAAAAACAAGTCCTATCAGAAACCTAGATAGCTTGGAAGACTCTTTCGACATATTTGAACTGTCAAACGCAGAATTGGTAAATTAATCCTTAATTTTGATAATATTATGCGAATTGGGTTTAGTTCGTTCAAGAATTTCTGAAAAACTTATAATTGGTTCCATTTTGTAACCGCAATTTTCGGAAAGAGTTCCCCCCATAGAAAATAATTCTTCCTGAGGATAGCGTCTGCAAATCCCGGGTCTAAACCTATGAATTTTACACTTATGTGTTTTCGTATCAAGATTTTGACATTCAAATACCAAACCTATATCATCTTTGCCTATGATTTTTAAATTTGCATAAAAACTATGGAGATATTGCAATTTTTTAAATTCATTTTCATCTTGTAAAACATGTTTGTAGTGTTTTACATAAATCTGAGTACAACATTTACCGCATGCTTTGCATTTTCCGCTGCGGTAATATTTCTTTCGCAAAATTTTGGACAAGAAAAATTTTTTTAAGCACCCGATACTCATATCAAAATTTTATCAGAAAATCCATTCAAAAAACAAAAAAATATAATACAATTTAACGAAATTGAAACATTTATCCAATAGTTTCAGGAGAATGAAACGATATACAGAACAACCTAACAAAAAATAAGAATTATCCCTTTACCTTATTGACTTATAGACCTTTGAAAATCTTCACCTTGATAAGGAAAGATAATGCAGAGATTCTTTTAATATATCTTCTGCTGTCATCTTTTCATCTGTTTGTATTGAATTTATCGCAGACTCTATTTCTTTGGCATCATACCCGAGAGAGGTCAGAACAGCTTGTGCATCAGATAACGCCGTGTTATCAAATTTTAATGTAGCAGAGACTTTTATAGGCTTTTCAATTTCATAATTGGTCAATTTATCCTTTAATTCAAGTATTATTTTTTGGGCAAGCTTTGCACCTACCCCTTTTGCACAGGTTAATGCTTTAAAGTTTTCATCTAACACAAACCCTACGAGTTCCGGAGTATCGAATTCAGATAATAGTGTTAAGGCCATTTTTACCCCCACACCGGAAACTGAAGTTAAAATATTAAATATATCCCTGTCTTCCTTCTTCAAAAATCCACAAAGTGACATTTTATCTTCCCGATGAATTAAAACTGAATATATTCTAATTTCATCATCGAGTTTTGTTGCATTAAAATCTCTTGTTGTTACTTCAAACAAATATCCTACCCCGTTAGTTTCTATAGTCATAAAGATTCCTTTTTGGGTATCGGATTTTGCTGTTAAAATTCCTTTTATGTAATCGAACATGTTTAATTTTCCTCAATAAGATTTTTTATGGAATTCACGGTATTTTCCAATTCTTTGTCGTTAATTATATCATCCGCAATATTATCTCGTGCATAAATCATTGTTGTATGTTTTTTGTTAAAGAATTCGGCAATACTTTCCCAACTGCCACCGGTCATTTCGCGACAAAGATACACTGCAATTTGTCTTGCCTTAGAAATTTTCTGTGCTCTTGCGGAACTTTTTAATTCATCTATTTTTAAACTAAAAAATTCTGCCGTTTTTTGGGCAATCACATCGTAACTTAATGCTTTTTTTTCTAATTCACATTTCAAGACGTTTTTTGCATATTCAAGAGTTATTTTTTCTCCTTCGATTTCCGCAAAAGTTACGATATTATTAAATGCTCCTTCCAATTCTCTTACGTTCGCACGAAAATTTTGTGCGATATATTCAATTACATCCTGTTCCACAAAAGTTCCTCTAACTTCAGCCAGATTTTTCAGAATCTGTATCCTAACCTCAAGCTCAGGAGGAGTAATTTCAACAACAACACCTTTTATAAATCTTGAAGTTAATCTTTCCGGCAAAGATATTTCTTTTGGTGCTCTATCTGAAGTTATTACAATCTGTTTATTTTTGTTCAGAAGATAATCAAATATATGAAAAACTTCATCAATGGTTTTGCCCTTGCCCTCAATAAATTGTATATCGTCAATTAAAAGAATGTCAAAATTTCTATATTTTTGCCTGAATTTTGATATTTCCGGGGTTACATTTTTAAATCTTCCGTCTGCAGCGGGAGAAAATTTAGACATGAATTCGTTGACAAAATCAACAGTTTTTACATATCTGACCTTTAAATCGGAGCGATTAAAAATAATATAGTGTCCTATTGCTTGCATAATATGCGTTTTACCAAGTCCAGGAGCGCCATATATAAATAACGGGTTGAATTTTTCGGCTGGATTCTCTGAAACCATTTTTGCGCATCCATAAGCACGTTTATTGTTGTTACCAACAACAAAGTTTTCAAACTTGTATTTCAAATCCAAATTCGCAACGGATTGCATATGAGTAAGATTTTTCATAACTCTCGCAGATTGTTCTTCTTCGTTTGAAATATAGAGTCTGGATTTTGCCGCTTCTTTTTTCATATCTTTTTGATACTGCCTTGCAAGATCATCATCATAAAGTATAGAATACTTTATGTCACGATTGAGAACTTTTTTGAATGCTTTTATAATGGTGTCATTATGGTTTTGTTTGATAATTTGCGGAGCAATAGCATGTACAGTATTTAAAACGAACAAATTATCTTCAAAACTGTTTGGTTTTAATCCTTCAATCCAAGAATAAAAAACATGATCAGGCAAAAGCTCTCTTAACTCTCGCTTTACTTCACTCCATATTGGTATCAATTCAGACTTTTCCATAAACTTATTTTACTATAAAAAAAGTTTTGAATCGTAAATTTTTGCAAACCCTCCGATTGGCAAAGTCAATTTATCTGCACTGTGGGTTATTTTAAGATTTTGAACAGACGGAACCCCCAGTTCTTGTGATATTTCAATGATAAAATCTTTTAAATATTCATTATTATCAACATTAGAAAATTCTCCGAAAATAATCCCTTTTACATTTTTTCTAAAAACATCTATATTCAAAAGCTGCCTGAACATTTTGTCAATCTTATAAACAGGTTCGGAAATATCTTCCGCAAAAAATATAAAATCTTCATCAGGTAAAAAATCTACGCCGCACATAGAAACAATTGTAGATAAATTTCCACCCCACAAAACTGCCTCAACATTACCGGGTACTATATTTTCACAATCAATAACCGGATTGTTTTCGCAATTAATAAAAGATTTAACGGTAAAATCGGACACTACATCACAGCCAAAATCTGATTGTATCATAGGAGAGGTATATGTCACCAGTCCGGCATGCTTCAAAAACATCAATTGTAATGCGGTAATATCAGAGTATCCACCAAAAAATTTTGGATTTTGTCTGATGATATCATAGTTTATATTTTTTATTAATCTTATAGCGCCATAACCCCCTCTGGCACATATTATCCCGTCAATTTTCGTATCTTCAAAGTAGTATTCAAGTTCTTGAATTTTGTTTTCATCTTGACCGGCCAGGTATCGTTTTTTATCAAAAATTCTATCTGAATAAATTGTCTTAAATCCCAAGTTCTCAAAATTCCTAATGCCAACTAAAAATTTTTCTTTATCCAAAGCCCCGGAAGGAGCAACAATAGCAACAGTATCACCGGATTTTAAAAACTTTGGTTTAATAATGTTCATAAACTATCCTTTTTTAATAAACTTTTGCTATAATATTACCATGAATAAAACTTACGTACCTTTATATCGAAAATACAGGCCTCAAACTCTTGAGCAGATTGTCGGACAAGAACATATAAAGCGTGCCCTCTCGAACGCAATAAAAACAGACAAAATTGCGCATGCCTATTTGTTCACAGGTCCACGGGGTACTGGCAAAACTTCCACAGCAAGAATTTTTGCAAAATCATTGAATTGTGAAAAGGGTCCTACAATTACTCCTTGCGGGGTTTGTACAAATTGTGTTGACATAACAAATTCTACCCCTGTAGATGTTATTGAAATTGATGCGGCAAGTAATCGTTCGGTTGAAGATGCCCAAAATATTTTAGAAAAAGTTATGTATGCACCCGTTAACAGTCGATATAAAATATACATCATTGACGAAGTTCACATGTTATCAACAACGGCTTTTAATGCACTTTTAAAAACTTTGGAAGAACCTCCTAAAAACGTTATCTTTATTCTTGCAACAACTGAAGTTCACAAGGTTTTAGATACGATTAAAAGCCGTTGCCAAAGGTTTGATTTTAAACGAATCACTACAGATGATATCTCAAAACATTTAAGATTTATAGCAAACGAGGAAAAAATAAATATTACAGACGATGCTATTTTAGAAATTGCAAAAAACAGTGCCGGAGGGATGCGTGACAGTATAGCGCTCTTAGACCAGTTGAGCATTCTCGATGACGGGCATGATATAACGGTTGAGGATATAAACATACTTCTTGGGAGAATTTCTTTCGATAAATTAAAAGAACTTTCCAATGAGATAATTAATTCCCATCCTTCAGATGCAGTTAGAATCTTGAATAACATCTATAATTCAGGAAACGAACCCGTTCAAATTATATCTAATTTACTTGAATATTTTAAGAATATGCTTATTGTAAAAACTTGTTCGGATGAAATAGTTCCTGAACTTACAAATTTAAACAATAAACAAATTGAAGATTTGAAAATTCAGTCCAACAATCTCGAACCACATCAGATAATATTTTTAACAGATAAATGCTCCTCATATATCAAAGAATTAAAAGCAACAACAACCCCTCAGTTGTGGTTAGAAGTCGGAATTATTGATCTTGCCAATTTAGCAGATAATACCAAATTGGCAGAATTGCAAAATAGAATTACAAGATTGGAAGGAGGAGTAATAAAACCGGTTAATGTAGCACAATACAAAACAGCACCGGCACCCAACCCTATTTCAAAACATACGCCGGTAACGAGTCCGATAAAAGAAAAATCCGAAACTATTCAGGAAAAACCTATCTCCAAAAACGAAACGAACGAACAGGTTCAGCCTATCTCTCCTATGGATCAAGAAGATTTTACCCCTCCACCAATTTCTCAAAAGGCCCCGATTAATGAACTTGCACAAAGTTGGCTGCAACTTTTAGACAATATACAGAGCGTTCCTACACGTGCACTTTTAATGCAATGGGCAAATCCAATTAAAATAACATCAGAAGAAGTTGAAATCACCCTGAAAAACGAACCCCTGCTTCGCCAATTTACAGAAGGTAACAAGCGGGACATGCTAGAACAAGCAGTAAATATAACTTTTGCTGATTCTGTGCCTAAACTGATCGTTCGACTTCCTAATCCTAATGATGAAATTCTGGATTTAAAAAAAAAATTAACTAATCAATATCAAGTCAAAAATATTTCCCAACCAAAATCAGGCGAAAATAATCAGCAAGTAAAATCCCCAATTAAAAAAGATTTATCAGATGAGACAATTGATAACGATAATGATGATAATGAATCTGAAGTTGAAATAGAAACCCAAAACGAGGTTTATAACTCTACTTCACATTCTGATCAGGTTAATATGGTAAAACAACTCTTTGACGGGAAAATTATAGAATAGCAGAGTTGGCTTTGAAAATAATTCTAAAGGAGAAAAATATGGAAATAAAATCAATAATTTTGGCAGCAGGAAAAGGAACAAGAATGAAGTCCGAAAAATCTAAGGTTTTGCACGAAATATTAGGGAAACCACTTTTAGGTTACGTTTTGGATAATGTAAAAAATTTAGCAAATGAAAATATAGTGATTGTCGGTCACAAAGCAGAACAGGTTAGTGATTTTATAGAAAAAAATTATGATTGCTCAAAAACAATTTTGCAAACCCCTCAACTGGGAACCGGACACGCAGTTTCAATGGCTTGCCCGGATTTGGAAAATTTTAACGGAAATGTGTTGATTTTATGTGGTGACACCCCTCTCATAAAAGAAGAAACTTTAAAAAACTTTGTTGAATATCATAATTCTGTAAATTCTGATATAACCGTTATGAGTGCAATTTTTGACGATCCAACCAATTACGGAAGGATTATAAGAGAGGATAATAACTCTTTAAATTGTATAGTAGAAGAAAAAGATGCTACCCTTGAACAAAAATTAGTGAAAGAGGTAAACGCAGGTATTTACTGCCTAAACTGGTCAAAAGTAAAACGTGCCTTTTCTGAATTAAAAAGTAACAATGCCCAAAATGAATATTATCTGACAGATATTATCTCTTGGGGAAAAGAAAATGGTTTAAATGTAAATGCATATATAATGGATGATAATACAGAGATCTACGGTATAAATTCAAGAGTAAACCTTGCCGAAGCCTCAAAAATGATTAATGAAAGAAAACTTGAAACTCTAATGAATAATGGAGTTACAATAGTTGATCCTGATTCTACTTGGATAAGTGAGGATACGCAAATTGGCTCGGATACCGTAATCTTACCTTATACATATATCGAAGGCAAAAATAAGATAGGTAAAAACTGTCAAATCGGACCTTGTGCCCACTTAAGAGGCGGGGTGGAAATAGAAGACAATATAAAAATCGGAAATTTTGTGGAAGTAAAAAAATCCCACATAAAATCAAATACTAATGTTGGACATCTTGCATACATCGGAGATAGTGAACTTGGCGAAAGAGTAAATATAGGTGCCGGAACAATTACGGCAAATTATAATGCAATAACGAAAGAAAAATCCAAAACGATACTGAAAAATGATGTAAAAATAGGTTCAAATACTGTAATTGTAGCTCCTGTTGAAGTCGGAGAAGGTGCAAATATAGGTGCCGGCTCTGTAATAACAAAAGATATAAAGCCTTGGGCCCTTGCGCTTACACGTTCACCTTTAAAAATTCTTGAAAACTGGGTTAAACAAGCTCAAAAAAAGTAGCAAAAACCCAATTGTAGATTAGAAATTTGGTGATTGACAATTGATTTTATGTTTAATAAAATTTTAATTAAGATGACAATTAGAATTAGGGAGAGTTTATGAAAAAAAACATAATAATCATATTGGCAGTAATAATTTGTGCTGTCTTAATAAAATTTGTCACATCTTCGGTTTCAAATTATTTCCAACTTAAAGCTAAATCTCAAAGACCCGCACCAAATGTTGTTGTAGAGGAAGTTCAATCAATTGATATAAAAAGAACTTTCGAAGCTCCCGGGAGAGTGATATCAAAATATCAAGTCGGCGTGGTTGCTCGTATTGCAGGATACCTCCAGAAAAGTTATTTTAAAGAAGGTGATGATGTCAAGAAGGGCGAACCCCTTTTTCTAATCGAACCTGATGAATATCGTAATGTTGCAAATTCTTCTGCTGCGAATGTCAAAAATATAAAAGCTCAGTTAGAATATGCAGAAAAGCAACTGACCAGAGCCAGCGAACTTGTAAAAATGGATTATATCGCAAAATCCAGATATGATGAGGTTTTGGCAAATAGAGATTCGTTAAGGGCTCAGTTGTCCTCAGCCCAAGCGCAATCAGCAGATGCCAACAGAAATTTGTCTTATACCACAGTTAGATCACCTATTGATGGTCGTATCGGTATGATTACCGTGACTGTGGGCAATTATGTTTCTCCAACTTCCGGCAACATTACAACAATTAACAGTAACAATCCAATATATGTGACTTTTCCAATGACCGCAGAAGATTTTGAGTCTTTACAGGCCTCCGATAGCGTTAATCACAAGCAAAGAAAAACCGAAATTTTATTCCAAAACGGTGATAGATACAAACTAACCGGAGTACAAGATTTCCATGATAATAAGGTTGATGAAGTAACAGGTACAGTTACAATGCGTGCAACATTTGAAAATCCTGATGGTGCACTAATTCACGGGGAGTTTGTGAACGTAAAACTATACGCAAACAATCCATCAAAAATGCCGATTGTCCACCAAACAGCTGTTTTGGAAAATCAAGCCGGAAAATATGTTTATAAGCTTGATGAAAAGGGTATCCCACAGTTAACTTATATAAAAACAGAAGGTCAAAACGGCGATAATTGGATTGTAAAATCCGGTGTTCAAATTGGAGATAAGATTGTAACTGATGGCTTGCAAAAAGTTACTCCGGGTGCACCTATTAATGCTGTTTCCAAAGAAGAAATGGCTGAAATTAAGAAAAAGACTCTTTCTGCTCAACAAGAGAAGAAAAAAGCTTGGTTTAGTTTTACTAAAAAAGATAACGATGAAAATGGTGAGAATTAATGAGTGAAAATAAAAAACATAATGACGGCAACCTTTTTATAAAACGGCCAAAATTAGCTATTGTAATATCACTTGCAATAGTATTTGCGGGCTTATTAATGATGACGACACTACCGCTAGAGGAATATCCTTCGATTACCCCTCCACAGGTTGTTGTATCGGCCACATACGCAGGGGCGAGTTCTGACGTTGTAGAAGCTACGGTTGCAGCTCCTGTGGAAGCTCAATTAAATGGTGTTGAAAATATGCTATATATGCAATCGACATCTCAGAACGGTTCTTATAGATTAACCATTTATTTTAATGTTGGTACAAATCCTGATATGGCACTTGTGAACGTTCAAAACCGACTTCAATTGGTAACCCCTCGTTTACCTGAAGAAGTAAGACGTTACGGTCTTTCGGTTCAAAAATCGTTAGGCGGCCCCGGAATGCTCATGATTGCCGTAAATTCCCCTACAAACACTTATGATTCATTATACATTGCAAATTACGCATCGATATACATAAAAGACGAACTTGCACGTATAAGGGGGGTCGGAACGGTTTCTGTATTCGGTTCCACCGAATATTCAATGCGAGTCTGGTTGGATGCAAGCAAAATGGCAAACTTAAAGGTTTCTCCAACTGAAGTAGCATCGGCAATTCAAGCCCAGAATACCCAAACTCCGGCCGGAGATTTGGGTGTAGAGCCTATGCGCAACAAACAAATGATAAAACTGACTCTCAGAACAAAGGGTCGCCTAAAAGATGCCTCTGAATTTGAACAGATTGTTGTTCGTGCAAATCCTGACGGCTCAAGAATCCTATTAAAAGATGTAGCAAGAGTCGAACTTGGCGCCGAGAGTTATTCTTTCTTTTCTCGAAACGGCGGAAAGGATTCAGCGATAATTACAGTAAGCCAACTTCCCGAAGCAAATACAATTGCACTATCTAAAGCGGTTAAAAAACGTCTTGCAGAACTTAGTAAGAGTTTTCCTCAGGGTATAGAATACAAAGTTGAGTATGACAATACGGAATTCGTTCAGGAATCAATTAACGAAGTGTTGCATGCTATAGCATTGGCCATTGTGCTTGTTTGTGCCGTTACTTATCTGTTTTTGGGAACGGCAAGGGCCTCTTTTATCCCGTTTTGCGCAATACCTGTTTCGTTAATTGGTGTTTTTATATTCATGAAAATACTGGGGTTTTCAATAAATTTATTGATACTATTCGGTTTGGTTTTAGCTGTCGGACTTGTAGTTGACGATGCTATTGTTGTATTAGAAAATGCACAAAGACATATTCAAGAAGGCAAAAATCCCCGTGAAGCAACGGAAATAACAATGAAAGAGGTATTTGGAGCAGTTCTTGCAACATCTTTAGTTTTGATGGCGGTATTCGTTCCTGTATCTTTTATGGGTGGAGTTACGGGACAGATGTTCAGACAATTTGCGCTGTGCATTGCATCAGCAATTGGTCTGTCTACACTGGTTGCATTAACTCTATCACCGGCACTTTGTGCAATCATATTGAAAGATGGAGTGGAAAAACCAGATTATAAATTTATTCAAAAATTTGACGATTGGTTTGATAAAATCAAAGGGGCATATTTAGAAGGATCTAAATTTTTCGTAGACTCCCCTATGGCAACTGTCGGTGTATTCTTATTAATTCTAATATTTATTGTACTTATGTTCAAAATATTACCGACCGGATTTTTGCCAATGGAAGATAGAGGGGCTATATTTACACAAATACAATTACCTGACGGTTCATCTGCCTCAAGAACGGATGAAGTTACCCGAGAAGTAGAAAGAAAAATAGCCTCCACGCCGGGGGTCGAAAACACCCTTGTAATGGTTGGATTTAACGGGGAGAATACATCCTTTGTTGTTGCCCAACTGGAAAATTGGTCAAAACGTAAGAAGAAAAGTTTGCAGATGGAGAATATTCTTGCACGCTGGCAGAAAGACTTTGCAAATTATCCTTCTGCAATTATTGCTTCATTTGCACCACCTGCCATTTCAGGTTTAGGTATGTTCGGCGGAGGTTTTGAATATCAATTGCTTGACAAAGGTGACAGAACCCCTGAACAATTGTACGATGAATATATTAAATTGCTTATGGCATTAATGAAAAGGCCTGAATTCACACAGGTTTATTCGTCATACACTGCTACTTTACCGCAGTTAATGATAGATGTTAATGCAACAAAGGCCATGGCCCAAGGTTTAAATGTATCTGATATTTACACTGCACTTGCATCATATTTTGGAAAATCTTACGTAAATGACTTTAACAAATACGGGCGTGTATATAGGGTGTACATTCAAGCTGAAGACATTTTTAGAGAAAAAACTGCGGATATAGAAAAGATTTTCGTTAAAAATAAATATGGTTTAATGGTTCCTGTATCTTCAGTTGCTGAGGTAAAAAGTATTGTGGGACCATATAGTTTAACCAGATTTAATATGTACCCTGCCGTTACAATAAACGGTTCTGTCAGAGAGGGTATCAGTACAGGTAAAGCAATGAAAATTGTCTCTGATATCTCGGACAAAGTTTTACCAAAGGATATGGGTTTTGCATGGTCCGGAAGTTCGTTACAAGAGGAGGATTCAAGCGGGCAAATATTTGGTATATTGGCAATGTCGCTTGTTTTTGTATACTTATTCCTTGTAGGATTATATGAGAGTTGGATGTTACCGATTGCCGTTATGCTAATTTCTCCGGTAGCACTTTCAGGAGCATTATTCTTTCAATATGTATCAGGTTATGCGCTTGACTTATACGCCCAAATCGGACTTGTTATGTTGATTGGTTTAAGTACAAAACAGGCAATATTAATTATTGAATTTGCGAAGGATGCCAGAGAATCCGGTATGGAAATAAAAGAAGCTGCAATGCAAGCCGCAAGATTAAGGTTCCGTGCCGTAATGATGACAAACCTTGCTTTCATATTAGGATTGTTGCCATTGGTGTTTGCATCAGGTGCCGGTGCCGCAAGCCGCCACTCTGTAGGCACAACTGTTTTTGGAGGAATGATTGCCGTTGCATTTGTAGGAACATTTCTTGTCCCGGCATTCTTTGTTTTGATTGAGGATATGAAAATAAATATCGCAAAAAATTTGAAAAATAAAGGTAAAAAAGATGAATAATCATAAATTTAATAAATTGGTATTTTTATCCTTATTAACACTTTTTCTTTCGTCAAGCGTTCAAGCAAAAGAAAGTGTAGGTAATATTATAGATGAAAAAGAATTTCCATCTGCGCAGACCGTTTTGCCTAATTCTTCAAAACAACCGGATTTTGTAATAAAAGCAGGTGTTCAGAAGAGTATTGATTTAACACTTGAAAGATGCATAGAGATTGCCCTTGGGAATAATCCAGATATAAATGTTGCATTTCATGATATCTTAGCATCTGATACTCGTATTAAACAGGTCTGGTCAAATTATTTTCCACAGTTTAGCTGGCAAACCGGATATTCTAAAATTAAACAACTCCAGTTGTCCGATGCATTAGGGCGGAATTTGACATTTAAATACTATATTTTGGGTCAAGTAACACTACAGCAAATGCTTTACGATTTTGGAGTTACGCAAAATCAAGCTACAATAAGACGTTTGGAATACGAGGGTTACAGAGCAACTCTGGCCGGAACAATCAACGATGTAATTTATCAAACAAAAGATAACTATTACAGATTGCTCTACGCATTTGAGGCAAAACGTGTTGCACAAGATAATGTTGAAAAATTCGAAATGTTTTATAACCAAGCAAAAGCATTTTATGAAATCGGAACAAATCCAAAAGTTGATGTAACAATCGCCGAAGTAAATCTTTCTAATGCAAAACTCCAACTTATACAGGCAGATAACGCAGTAAATATTGCTGTTGCAAGATTAAATAATATTATGGGAGTTCCTTTTATAGACAAGTATAACGTTACTGAACGTTTAAAATACAACCCTTTGGATATAACTTTTCAAGAATCAATAAGAGTTGCAAGAGATGCTCGCCCTGAATTAAAACTTGCAAAACTACAGGTTGAAAATGCAAGGCAGACAATTAAACTCGTTAAAAAGTCGTGGTTTCCTTCAATATCAGTTGAAGGTCAATACCAGCGAGGCGGCAAATCCTGGAATTCAAACTACGGTTATAACTATGGTGCATATCTTAACTTCCCTACAATTAACGGCATGTTAATAAATAACGAAATAAAAGAAGCGAAATATCTATACGATAAAGAAATCGCATCAGCTAAAAGTACCCAAAATAAAGTTTATTTAGAAATCCAAGAAAACTATCTTAACCTGGAAGAAAAAAGACAGCAAATGCCTGTTGCTCAATTAAGAGTAAAACAAGCAAAAGAAAATTACGAACTTTCTTTCGGTCGTTACCGTGTGGGAGAGGGAAACCCTACAGAATTAAAAGATGCACAACTTGCCTACCAAGATGCACAATTACAATATTACCAGGCAATGTATGAATATAATTCCGCAAAAGCAGCTCTTGAACGTTCTGTCGGTAAAAACCTTACACAATATGACACCATTGAATTGAGTGAATAATTAGAAGAATAATATCAATATTTAAAACATTCTTTTTCATGATCATCCACAATTCCAATGGCTTGAAGATACGCGTATACGGTTATACTTCCCAAGAGTTTCATCCCTCTCTTTTTCAAATCTACTGCAACCCTGTCCGAAAGATTTGTTCTTGTATAAATTTTACCCTCAGTATTTTTAATTACCTTACCCCCGGTGAATGACCAGATATAATTAGAAAATGAACCAAATTCTTTTTGTATATCAATAAATACCTTTGCGTTATTTATTGTATATGCAATTTTGTATTTATTTCTTATAATACCGCTATCATTTAAAAGTTCGTCAATTTTATTCATATCATATTTTGAAACTTTTTCTACATCAAAATTATCAAAAGCTTTTCTGAAATTCTCACGACGTTTTAAAATGGTTAACCAATTCATTCCTGATTGAAAACACTCCAAAACAAGCATCTCAAAAAGCAATCTATCATCATATACCGGAACACCCCATTCTTTATCATGGTAATCCTTATATATTTCTGAACTTTCAACTACCCAACTACATCTTTTCACTGATTCATCGTATCATAAATCAGTATATTTTCAAAATTAGAATATTGTAAACTTTTGTAAAAATTATTATAGATGTAGTACTAAAGATTGAAGAAAAGCCTGGAAAAAGTGGTATAATGTTATTGGAAGGAGACAAATCCCGACCGATATAAGCCCTTATTTTGGATTGTCATAAATGTTCTGATAAGTTTCAGAAACAGATATATATCAAAATAGAAAGGCGTGATGAGAAAATGAGTAATATACAATTTCACAATGACCTTGACAAGATGGCAGAAATCTTGCCGGAGAAAGTAAAGCGACATATCACCTATGAGCGAATGGAAGATGTCATTGAAATTGTTCTTGATATTGGCAGAACCCCTGAAATACGACATTCCTCAGGTAAGATAGAATATTTGGACTGCACATTTGTAAATGAAGAAGATATAAATTATATAACAGAAAGGATTCAGCCTTTCACCTCAGATAACCGTTCAGGAATCCCCGGAACACTCCACAGAATAAGTGCTATAAGAAATCGACAAGGTAAAATAATCGGTCTCACACTAAGAATTGGTAGAGTTGTTACGGGGACAATTGCATGCATAAAAGATTTTTGCATGCTAAATAAGAGCATATTGTTTTTAGGGCGCCCCGGAGTCGGTAAGACGACAAAATTAAGAGAAATTTCCAGACTCGTAGCAGATGAACTTGGCAAAAGGGTTGTCATTGTTGATACATCTAACGAAATTGCAGGCGACGGAGATGTTCCGCATCCTGCAATAGGACACGCCAGAAGAATGCAGGTTACCCAACCGGAATTTCAAAAAGACATAATGATAGAAGCCGTTGAAAATCACACCCCTGAAGTTATAGTTGTTGATGAAATAGGCACAGAAGCTGAAGCGCAAGCCGCCAGAACTATTGCAGAACGCGGAGTTATGTTGATTGCAACTGCACACGGTAATAGTTTAGAAAATTTAATCAAAAATCCAACTCTTTCGGATTTGGTGGGCGGGATTCAATCAGTAACATTGGGTGATGATGAGGCAAAACGCAGAGCATCACAAAAAACAGTTCTTGAACGCGAAAAACAACCAACTTTTGATATCGTAATAGAAATTCTGGATAGAAATACACTTGCAGTATACAAGGATACCGCGGAAGCCGTTGATTACATCCTTCGCGGTTGGCCAATAAGACCGGAAATACGTAAAGTCGATCAAGTTTATGAAGCAAAAACAGAAGAAAACAAGAGTCCTATTTTAGAAATCAACACAAAAATTACAAAACTTGAAAAAAAAATATCTCCGGAGCCGGCGCAAGATAGTTTGAAATTCAGTTTTTCACGTCAAAAATATGTTGAAGAAGTTAAAAAATTCAGAAAAATATATCTTTATGCCGTATCAAGAACAATTGTCGAAAAAATTATAGAACGACTTGATTTGAATGTTGAAATTACAAGAAATATTGACGAGGCAGATATTGTTATCGCACATAAAGACTTTGCAAAAGGCGGAGCAAAGGTTTTAAGTACGGCTAACGATTACAGACTCCCTATTTATTACATAAAAACCAATTCAATGGCTCAAATTCAAAAAGTAATAAAAGATGCCCTCCAAATAAACGCGGATAACTCTCAATCAACCTTACAAGGTTACTATGATGATGCTGAGAGGGCACTTGATGAGGCGAAAGCAGCTATTAACAAAATTTTGGAAGGTGTTGATTCCATTGAACTAACCCCGCAAAATCAACAAATAAGAAAACTCCAGCATGAACTCGTTGAACAACATAACCTTCAAAGCAAAAGTATAGGGGAAGGTGCCAACAGACACCTTCGTATTGTTGGAGGAAAGGATTTTAAAAATCTAAACTAATACACTAAAATGGTTTGTTCAAGTCGTGGCTGTAACCCAATCCAAAACCATCTTTTAGTATGGTTAATAAACCGTATGCACCGGTTGCGATGGCAAAACCTTTTGACCATTTTCCTTTTGTTAAAAGTGTAGCCAGTCCCAACCCAAATGGAATAACGTTAGAAACACTTTGAGATACAAAACCGCCAACGTAACCTATTCCTTTATTAAAAAAGTATCTTATATTTTCACCAAGTGTCATTTTGTAGCGCATATCCTTAATTTTAGAAGTTACGATACTTGGAGAGGGTAAATACATCGTATTTGTGTAACTGTTTATAAGGTAATCGGCATCTTTAGTTTTTGCATATTGATCCGCTTTCAATTTTCCATATACATGACCATCCCAAGCGACAAGCGCAAGGGCACCTATCCCTACCCCCTTTACAAGGTATTTGCCGCAAGATTGTTTTATATTAGAAAAGTTTATTCTGGATAAAATACTCATTTAAAAATCCTTATGATTTTTTCTTAGATTCATCTTTTTCTGTTACTTCAACTTCTTTAACTCCCGGTCGGCCTGACATTTTTAACAGGATATCAGAAGCCTGCAAGGAATCAATACCATATGCATCTTTGGAATTTTCGATATTTTTCAAAATATCCACAGTATACGCATCACCATTAGCAAGTCCTCCTTCAAGTGCACTCAGAGCTAGTGTTCTTATTTGAGAGGATGGATCTTGAAGCATCTTATCAATTAAAATATTTAACGCAGCATCATCTTTTCTTGATTCATCTTCACTTAGCCGATCAATAACTTGTGATGCCGCATTCATACGAACTTCTTTATCTTGAGAATTCAAGTATGTTTCGAGGTTTTTAATATAATCATCTGTTAGTATTATTATATTCTTTTTAGTTGTTTTCGCTTGATTATCTGTTTTATTTACGTCAGATTCGCTTTGTACAGGGGGTGTACATTCACAGTTTTGTTTAGGAATATTATATCCTCCTGTATAGTATTCCGGACCATAATACGGTTGATTACTCATAGGATAGGTTGGAGCATTTACATTGTAGGAGGTATTACTACCCGGAGTTCCAACAGAAGGGTTATAGATTTGAATATTTACTCCGGAATAGTTTGGAATAGAAACATTCTGACCTTGTTGCTGATTTTCCGGTATGGTTTGATTCGTTTGAGGCTGGATACCTATTGGATTTATAGGATTAGTTTGTGTACTACTGGCCTGGAAATTAGCCATTTGCGTTTGAGTTTGACCTACATTACTCTGCATAATTACAATTCACCTATTACTACTACATTTATATAAAGTATGCTTTTGAGAAAATATTGACACTTTTTACGTATTTAATTAAGAAATGTAACAAGCAAGATTAAGATATAGGTGGTATATTATAATAATTTTATGGTTACCAAAAAGATAAAAGACATATGTAGAGCTTGCGGCAAGTGTAATTCAAATCCTGAGAGACATTGGGATGAATTTCCTCCTGATTGTGATTTATCAGCCCGAATATTTTTGAAACGAGAAAAAGATATGGAAAGTGTACGTAAAGCTAAAGAGGAGTTGTTGAATTTACGAGTAGAACACTTACGTAACGGTACAAATTATATTACGCCGAGAGAAAGACAGATTTTGAAACTTATCGAAAAATATATGGTCTATGGAGCTAAAGATTGGTAATCAAGAGATAACGGTTTCCATTAATTTTTCGAATTCTGGCATTGAAATTTTAACCCATTCGAAATCTTTCACGGAAATTGGTTTTTCACATATTAATCCTGCGACAAAAAGGCTCATGATAAGTCTGTGATCTTTTTGTGTTTCAACAAGGCAATCTCCTTTGAGTTTAGTTTTACCCTGAATAATAAATCCATCTTGAGTTTCAACAATATTTGCGCCAAGAGAAGATAGTCCATTTACGATTGATTTTATTCTGTCAGATTCCTTGTTTCTCAAATCTCCGGCATCTTTAACTATAGTTTCACCTTTAGCTTGAGTTGCTAGTACAGCAATTATTGGAAGTTCATCAATTAGTCGAGGTATAATTTCTCCGCAAATTGTAGTTGCCCTGAGAGACGAATACTTTACTCTAATATCACCTGACAGTTCGCCGGAAATTGTTTTTTTATCAAGGATTTCAATATCAGCCCCCATCATTTTGCAGACATCCAAGAATCCGGTGCGAGTAGGATTTAAACCTACATTTTTTATTATTAATTCACTATTAGGGACTATTAAAGCAGCGGCGATAAAATATGCGGCTGAGGAAATATCGCCGGGAATAACAATAGTTTTTGGGGTTAGTTGAGAGAATGAAATAGCTGTAGTAGTAGAATCTATAGATTCAATATTAGCATCGAGGTATTTTAGCATTAATTCTGTATGATTTCTGGATTGGCAAGGTTCTTTGAATACTGTTTTACCGTCAGTATATAGTCCTGCGAGGAGGATTGCGGATTTTACTTGAGCTGATGAGATTTTAGATGTGTAGTTTATAGAATGAAGGCGGCTTGCTTTTATAACAAGCGGTGCATGATTTTCATTTGCGGTAATTTGAGCACCCATAAGTCGTAGGGGTTCAATAACGCGGAGCATAGGTCTTTTTGAGAGGCTATTATCACCGGTTAGTATTGAATCAAACTTTTGACCTGCGAGAATTCCGGAAAGGAGTCTCATTGTAGTACCTGAATTACCACAATCCAGAGGCGCCAGGGGTTTCATAAGAATACCGTTAGATGAAATTTCTAATGAATTTTCATCGATGAATTTGTGATTAATACCGAGGGAATTAAATATTTTCAGGGTAGAGAGAGGATCTTGACCTTTTGAAAAGTTATTAATAATTGATTTACCATTTGATAGGGCAGAGAGCATGATCGCCCTATGAGAAATAGATTTATCAGGAGGTGTAGTTATAGAACCATGAATTTTTATAGCTTTATTAACAAGTTTTTCCATATAGAGATGATATATGAAATTAGATATTTTGGCAATAAATTGATTGATTTATACAAAACTTTATGGTAGGATGAAGATATGCGGAGACGTGTCCGAGCGGTTTAAGGTGCAATCTTGGAAAGGTTGTGTGGGAGAAATTCCACCGTGAGTTCGAATCTCACCGTCTCCGAATTTTGAAAACTGAACAGATGCAAGTGAGATGAGAACTCACACAATGCGGAAGCATTGTCATTGA
>CADBQW010000076.1 GCA_902796925.1 uncultured bacterium
AAATTCTTGATACGAATTGGCAGGGGGTGTGAGCAATAAAAAAAGAACCCAAGTAGGTTCTTTGTAAAAATACCCCCAAGCGAATTCGAATCGCTGTCGCCTCCGTGAAAGGGAAGTGTCCTAGGCCTCTAGACGATGGGGGCTTGACTAATTATGTCCCTATGGACAATATTTATACTAGCAAGAAAAATTTTCATTGTCAAGCTGTCAATAAAAATACTAATGAATAGAGAGTTTGAACTTTTGTAAAAAAATAGTGTAACAGTAGCAAGAAAAATGTTTTTCGTGTATTATGCTACAAGTATAGTAATATGGTGGTACAGATGAAACGGATTATATTTTCAGTAGTAATGATATTTGGTTTTATAGTTAGTTTTACGGTTTGTAATGCGGATGCCGGGAGTCATATAATATATAGACCTGTGAATGTTTATGACAGAACAAAATATTCCACAATAACTGAATACAGTTGTAACTTTAATAAAGTACGGTGCAATGTAGGAAAAGTGAAGCTACTACAAACCGGCAGGACATATTATGATGCGGAATGTAGCGGTTCGCATATGGAACAGGGGAAATTCAGGCATCGTGCAGAATCAGACGTAAGGTTAAGAAGGTTTGATTATTGCACTATTACAAGTAAATCAATCGGGGGATAATTAAGTCCATTCGGCTTTTATTGCACAAAGTTCGTCATCGTTATTGGCATTTTTTAGAATATGAATTGTTGTGTTGTTTTCGATTTGGACACAAGCTCTGACTTTTTCACCATATTTAATTTCTTTTTTGAAAACAACATCAAGAGTTTTTAGGGTTTTAGAACTTCTTAAATCAAAACCCAAAGGTTCGAAAGCCCAAATTATGTAATTAGCATTGTTAACATGTTTGTTAACATCAATGTCATCAAATCTAATTTCGAAAAATTTTTCAATATCAATTCTTGATAGTTCAGGAATTTTTTCGTAGTTTAAATCATCATCTTTTTTTGTGTAAGGTATTAAATTAGGTGAATTTATAGATTTATCAATAGGTGAAAGTTTCTTACTTTCAAAGTTAACTAAAGACCAAGTGCTTGATATTTTTCCTAATAAATTTTCGCCATTATATATTTTAAAATTACGATAAGCAAACAGTTTATGGAACCCACGAGGTTCTGTTGTTAACCTTAAAGACTTTATTGATTTTGGATAATTTTCAAATTCCATTCTGTATTTAAGCAAAAACCAACCTAAATTTTTTGGATAAGTAGCAGAATAGCCGAAGCCCAAATTTTCAGCATTTTCACTTGCCAAATCTTGAAGATAATTAAATAATGAAGAAGGTTTTAAAACAAGATTATAATCCATTTCTGAGTATGTTATATTTATGAGTTTTTCAGTTGTTAAATTCATGGGCACCTCTCTGTGAACTAATTCTAATATAAATAAAGTATTTATTAAAGAAAATATTAAAAAGTGCGTAATATATGTTATACTATAACAAAAAACAGGAGTGATAATATGTTCAATTCTGTAAACAATCCTTTTGATAACAGGCGTATAACAAGTTCTACATCTTCTGACGGTAACAAACATCACGAGCAGCAACAGCCTCAAAACCAAGAAAAGAATTTGCTTGACGAAGAAGAACAAGATGAAGTAAAAATTGGGGGTATGCCAATTCTTACGGAGGATGAGATTTTATTTTTGGTTAAAGAATATATTCAAAAGTTAAAAGACGAGCATATTGGGGAAGAAAAAGTAATAAAAAAACTTGATAAATATTTAGAAAAATTCAATGTTCAAAAATTTATGAAACAAAACCCAAATATAACAGTTAAAGATTTTTACATGATTATGTTTAATGAAATCAGTGATTACACTGGGTAAAAAGTAACACGAATTTAAATCTGATACATTATAAAACTTTACATTGACTCTTATTTGTGATACATTCGATGGGCAAATAGATTAGAGGTAATGTGATGTTTAGTACTGAAGTTATATATGAGATTGTATCGTTTTCCATCGGCGACACGAAAGCCGGAACAAAAATGGGAAAACTACAGTTAAAAAACACAGAGGATAAAAGTGTTCTGAATTGCATTTTGTGGGAAGAAACACTTAATCGTTATGATATAAAGGTTTTTAGAATAGGTAATCTTGTAAAAATAGTAACGGCCTCGTTTAATGAAAAATTTAACAATTGTTTAATAACAACTCTGGCACTTGTAAAAGAAGCCAAAACAGGACTGGAACCTCAAGAACGTGAAGTTGAATTTGCCAAATTACTTGATGTGATAAATGAGATTAAGGATGAAAAAATTCAACAATTCATATCAAAATATTTTATGGAACACGCAGATGAGATAAAAATTGCACCTGCGGCAAAGGTTATGCACCACAACTACATTGGCGGGTTAATGGTTCATACCTTGGAAGTCGTTTATTTCGCGAAGTTAAATATGGAACATTTCTATTACAAACTTAAGCGAGATGAGGTAATTGCGGCTTGTATTCTTCACGATATCGGTAAAATATTTGAATATGACGTTAACTTGGAGGATGGTATCATTGAATATAATGAGACATTTCAAAAAGATTGGATTTCTCATACACAATATGGATACTGCTTATGTATGAATGCCGGCTTTACAAACATTGCCAAAATGATTGCGGCACATCACGGCCGTACAGAATGGGGTGCCATAATTGACCTGGGCGATAAAGCAATTGAAAATGATTTATATTTTGTAAATATTGTAGATAATCTTTCTGCAAAATTTGGTAAAATAAATGTTTCAATGTTAGAAAAGAAAGAAGGTTAGGCGTTGTCAGAGTTAACTAAAAATCATAACTTCAAAGGGATTTTGGTTTGTGTCGAGGGGATTGACGGTTCCGGCAAATCTACTCAACTTGCACTTTTAAGGGATTGGCTCAAATCAACCGGTCAAGACGTTTTGTTTACTGAATGGAATTCTTCACCTCTGATAAGTCAAACTACGAAACTTGCCAAAAAGAAAAATCTTTTGTCACCGAGAACATTTTCCCTGCTTCACGCCGTAGACTTTGCAGACAGACTGAAACAGGTTATTGCGCCGGCATTAAAAGCAGGATTTATTGTTCTTGCCGATAGATATGCCTACACTGCCTTTGCTCGCGATGTTGCCAGAGGGGTTGATTCATCATGGGTTAGAAACGTTTATGATTTTGCAATAAAACCTGATTTAGCTATCTACTTTGATATAGATCCCAAAACTGCTATGGAAAGAATTTGTTTTAATCGTGCTCCAAAATTTTATGAGGCGGGCATGGATTTAAAACTCAGTAATGATCCTTATGAAAGTTATGTAATATTCCAATCCAGAGTGATAAAAGAATATAAAAAAATGGTTAAAGAATATGGGCTTGTAAAGATTGATGCAACGGAGTCTATTCACTCGAAACAAGTTAAAATTCGTAAGATGCTAAAAGAAGTATTAAGAGAAAAAGGAATCGAGGTGTAATCATGGAAAAATTTAAAAGAAAACATGATTATGATGGTCTTTTAATAGTAATCGAAGGTACTGATGGTTCTGGCAAATCTACCCAGTTAGAACTTTTAAAACGTTCTATTGAAGATAAATCCTACGGTGTAATGATTTCCGAATGGAAAACCTCAAGACTGATAGCAGACGTAATAGATGAGGCAAAAGACAGAAACCTTTTAAATGCAACGACATATAGCTTGCTATACGCAGCTGATTTTGCGGATAGATTAGAAAATCAAATTATTCCCGCTCTGAAATCAGGTTTTATAGTTTTGTTAGACAGATATTATTATACAGCACTTGCACGTGATGTTGTTAGAGGACAAGATGTTGAATGGGTTAAAAATCTTTATGATTACGCCCCTCAGCCTGATTTAATTTTCTATCTCGACATGCCTGTAGATGTTCTTTTAAAACGTATAATAGGTACAACAGGGCTTGATTACTATGAGAGCGGCAGAGATGTAGGGTTTTCAACTGACTTTTATAATAGTTTTGAGATGTACCAGAATAAATGTTTGGAGGAATATAATCGAATGAAACAAGAATACGGGTTCAAATGTATTGACGGTACAAAATCTATAAACGAAATTCATGAAATTATGAACGAAGAAGTTCAAAAGATTTTAAATTGCGGGATTTTAGACTAGTGTTCTATATTTATAAACCGAAGTATTTTA
>CADBQW010000077.1 GCA_902796925.1 uncultured bacterium
CACGTCGTGCAAGAGCTTCACAAGAGGCATAATTAGACAAAAGGTATAAAATAATAGGAGCAAAATAATAATGTTACAGCCTAAGAAAACAAAATACAGCAAAATGATGAAAGGCAGAATGAAAGGTACCGAAACCAGAGGTACAAAACTTGAATTCGGTCAATACGCTCTACAAGCATTAGAGCCGGGTTGGATAACCAGCCGTCAAATCGAGGCTGCACGTCGTGCTATGACTCGTGAAATCAAACGTGGCGGTAACGTTTGGATAAAAATATTCCCGGATAAACCGATTACAGCAAAACCTGCAGAAACTCGTATGGGTTCAGGTAAGGGTAATGTGGAATACTGGGTTGCAGTTGTTAAACCAAACAGAATTCTTTTTGAACTTGAATATTTTGATAGAGCAACAGCTATTCACGCTTTGGAATTAGCGGCTCAAAAATTGCCTATCAAGGTAAAAGTGGTAGCTAAAGAACAAGTAAAGTAAGGAAATAAAAATGAAATTAAGTGAAATGCGTGAAAAGACGGTTGAAGAATTGCAAAATGCAATCGTTGATTGGAAAAAGGATTTATTCAACTATTCTATGCAGTTATCAACTCATAAATTAGAAAATACATCTTTAATTTCTAAAACCAAAAGATTAATTGCGCAAGCTAAAACCGTTATAAATGAAAAAGCTTGTGAAAAAGAACAAGCGGAGGTAAAAAATGCCTAAGAAAGTAAAACAAGGTACTGTAATTAGTAACAAAATGGATAAGACTATTGTAGTAAAGGTTGCGGAATATTCTCCACATCCTAAATACAAAAAGATTATTGAATCAAACAAAAACTACAAGGCACACGATGCTAACAATGAATGCCGAGAAGGCGATGTTGTAAGGATTGTTGAATCAAGACCAATCTCAGGTTCAAAACGCTGGGTATTGTCAGAAGTAGTTGAACAGGTTAAATAGTTCTAAACGATAAAGGAAAATAAAAATGATACAACAAGAGACAAGACTAGAAGTAGCAGATAACACAGGGGCAAAGGAATTACTTTGTATTCGTGTTATGGGTAGCTCAAATAAGAAATTCGCTTCTGTAGGCGATGAAATTGTTGCAACAGTAAAGGATGCAACACCGAATATGGCGGTTAAAAAGTCTGAAGTTGTAAAAGCTGTTGTAGTAAGAACAAAAGCTGATATAAAACGTGAAGACGGATCAGTAATCAGATTTGACGAAAATGCGGCAGTAATTATAACAAAAGATGGTAACCCTAGAGGAACCCGTGTATTTGGGCCGGTTGCGCGTGAACTTAGAGACAAAGGCTATATGAAAATAGTTTCTTTGGCTCCAGAGGTAATTTAATCATAATAGATAAAGGAAATGAAAAATGGCAAACAATAACAAAAAATCTTTGCATGTAAAAACCGGTGACAGAGTTATAGTTATTGCCGGCAAAGATAAGGGTAAAGATCCATCAAACGTAAAAAGTGTTGATGTAAAATCAGGCAGGGTTACTGTTGAAGGAAGAAATATGGTAACTAAAGCTCAAAAAGCACAACCGATGGCAGGAATCCAAGGTGGATTAATCAAATTGGAGGCTTCTATGGATTCTTCAAACGTAATGGTAGTATGCCCTGCATGCAACAAACCAACAAGAATTAAACACGAAGTTATAAACGGAAAAAAAGTTCGTGTATGTAAAAAATGTGGTGAACAACTAGATGCTTAATGTGTGCCGGGTGTTTTTCAATATGAAGAATATTTAGTTAGCACGACATTAATACCAATAGTAAAGGAAAAAATAAAATGACAAAAACTAAAAATTTAAAAGACATTTACACAGAAGATGCAATACCAGCATTAAAGGAAAAATTCGGGTATAAGAATATACATCAAGTACCGAGATTAAACAAAATAGTATTGAACATGGGAGTTGGAGAAGCGTCTCATAGTTCAAAGGTAGCAGAAACCATTGAGGCTCAATTGACAAAAATAGCCGGACAAAAATGTGTTATAACAAAGGCAAAAAAATCAATAGCTTCTTACAAATTGAGAGAAGGCATGCCAGTAGGAGCTATGGCGACTCTCAGAGGCGAAAGGATGTACGATTTCTTGCAGAAACTTATTTGTGTAGTATTACCAAGAATTCGTGACTTTCGTGGTATAAGTCCTCGTTCGTTTGACGGCAGAGGAAACTATACATTAGGATTAAAGGAACAGGCCTTATTTCCGGAAATAACTTTTGAAGAAGTTGATTTGGTAAAAGGTATGAATGTTTCAATCATAACAACAGCGAACACTGATGATGAAGCAAGGGAATTGCTAAAGTTGTTAGGAATGCCATTTAAGGCGAAATAAGTTTGCAAATTGTGGTGAAATGAATTAGAATGTAATTAACGAATAAAATATAAAACATAAAAGGAGAAATTCATGGCTAAAAAAGCGATGATAAACAAAGAACTAAGACGAGAAAAACTTGCAGCGGCAGGTAAATATCCAGCAGTAAGACTACATAATAGATGTTCAATATGTGGACGTCCACATGGTTACCATAGGGATTTCGGTCTTTGCAGAATTTGTTTAAGAAAGATGGCACACGAAGGATTGCTTCCTGGTGTAACCAAAGCAAGTTGGTAGTGTGATAAATTTAAAGAAATAGCAAGATATCCTTTCTGGCATATGGGGAGGGTATCTTGTTGTTTAATTCTTAAAACACTTAATTGTTGCCAAAATATAAAAAGTATGTCTTTCAAATTTTTGTTGGTGACAATGTTCTTGACAAACCAGGTTTACTTGGTAATATATAGTTATCCGAAAAGAAGTTTTGGAGGAGTGCCAGAGCGGTTGATCGGAGCAGTCTTGAAAACTGTCGAACGTGCAAGCGTTCCGTGGGTTCGAATCCCACC
>CADBQW010000078.1 GCA_902796925.1 uncultured bacterium
CATTTTATTGAAAATAATTCATTATTAGAAGGTCATGAAAATGTTAAGCATTGTCCTTCTGATGAAGTTATCAATATAGTTTCCAACACTACTGATATTGAATTTGATATTCCTATAAAACCTTATGAAGATGCGCCTAAGAGTAATATAAATGCATATTTTGGAAAAGGTAGAGTTAATCAACGTGGCTTTGTTCAGCCAAGACATTGGTATGAGGTTGAGATTATTGTTCCAAAATCAATAACTGATAATGTTAATTATCCAAAAGCAGGCTATCCTGAAACAGAAAGTATTATTACTGTTTATACTGATGATTGCTGGAAATTTGATTGTAAAATTAGTGGAACAAACAGTAAAAATTTCAGATCCTGCGATGATTTAAAAATTTTAGGTAAATGGATTAAAGGTCGATTAGAAAACTCAGGAATATTGGAAGTTGGGAAACCCTTAACACAAGATATGTTAACTGCTTATGGCAGAAATAGTATAACAATGAGAGGTACTAAAGATCCCAAAATTTGGTATTTGGATTTTTCATCCAGAGGTGAATAATGACTTACGTAGAGAGTTATTTAAATCAAATAAGTAACGAAGAAATTAAAAAATCTGTATTGCAAACTATAAAAGATGTAGTTCCTGAACATATTGAGAATTTTTCTTTTAGAGAGCACGTAACTGGATTATTGCTTGGGAATGTTCAAAGCGGAAAAACCGGACAGATGTTTGGCTTAATTTCTGCTGCTGCCGATGTAGGATTTAAGTTATTTGTTTTGCTAACAACAGATAATGTATATCTTCAAAATCAAACTTTTAAAAGAGCTATCCGAGATCTTATTGATTTTGAAGTATGTGATGAAAACGATGAAACAAGATTTTTTGAGACAAAATTAAGAAAACCGACTTTAATTGTTTTAAAGAAAAATACTCAAATATTAAAAACATGGAAAAACAATATAGCATCATCAAAATATTGTGATGGAGCACCTTTGTTTATTATTGATGATGAGGGTGATGCATCTTCTATGAATACAAAAGTAAATAAAAACCAACAAAGTACAATATATCGTCATTTAGTTGGGATGAAAAAACTTGCTGCAAGCAGTATTTACTTACAGGTTACAGGAACACCTCAGCCGATTATTTTACAAACACAAAAATATTCAGAATTAAAACCGTCATTTGCATATTATTTCAAACCCGGTAATGGTTATATGGGTGGAGACTTTTTCTTTAGCGATCCAGAATCATATGTTATAAGATTAACAAAAGAAAATGAAGTTGAAGATGTTAAAAATGAAGAGGAGTATATCTCAGAAGGTTTACAACAAGCTATATTCTGTTTTCTTGTTGCAGGAGCACATATTATGCTTACCGGAGGAAATGTTTGTAATTTTTTAGTCCATCCAAGTATTAAAATTAAAGCGCACAATGCGGTTAGACAAAAAATTGCAGAATTTTTAAATACTTTAATTCAATCTGATGAAGAAGATTTAATCAATGAACAAATTAAAACAGCTTGGTTAGATATGCATAGCAGCAAACCTGATATAAAGTCATACGAAGAAATTAAAGATTATATACATTGCGAATTGTTAAATGAAACTATTTCTTCAGAAAATGATGATTGTAAAATAAAATTAATAACAATGAACTCAAAAAGTAGTCAAGATATATCTTATGATAAAGGTCTTAACATAATAATTGGTGGTAACAGTCTTGGTAGGGGCGTTACATTTGAGGGATTACAGATTGTTTATTATTCAAGAACAGCAAAGGTTCCTCAAATGGATACTTATTGGCAACATTGTAGAATGTTTGGTTACAATCGAGACAAAGGATTACTTCGTATATTTATATCTCCATTATTATGGAAACTATTTAGGGATTTAAACATATCAAACCAAGCATTAATCGATCAGATAGCTAATAACAATATAGACGATATTAACCTACTTGTTCCAAAAGGGACAAGAGCAACAAGAAAATGTGTAGTTAGAAGTGATGCCCTTATTGATATAGTTGGTGGCGCAAATTACTTCCCTAATTATCCCAAAAATGATAAGACAACAGAATTAGATTCTATGCTAAAGGATTTTGATGATAAAACTCAGGCATATGAAGTTAAAATAGAATTTTTTATCGACCTACTAAAAAATTTAGAAAGTGAGCAGATATCAGAATGGGATAATAATAACATAATTTCTTGTCTACAAGCTTTGAATGGAACTAGATATAAAAAAGGAGCATTAATTGTAAGGCGAGAACGTGATATTAGAAAAGGAACTGGGACATTACTTTCTCCAAATGATAGAGATTTGGGTAAAAGGATTATAGATAAGCCTGTACTGACCTTGTACCGAATTAAGGGACAAAAGGAAAAAGGTTGGAACGATCAGCCATTATGGATTCCAAATATAAAATTCCCTGATGGAATCGCTTTTTGCAAAACTATAAATTAGTAAATATTTATATATTAAAAGCTATTAATAACCTCTAACAACTGTTGATTTTTATTTGTATCTAAAACATTTACAGGTATGATATAAATCTGAGTTCCGTCAAAATATGTCCATTCTTTAACTTGATTAAACTTCGAGGTTTGTGGATATAATAACGCAATAGAAACATTTTCAGTTTCTTTCGAACGAATAATCGAGGCATAGTTATGTAATTGATATAAATCTGTTTGGTCTACTCCTAATTTTTCATCATATACATCCAATTCTTTCCATTTAGCATCTAAAATAAGTTTTCTGTTTTTATCTTTTGACGTAATAATGAAATCCATTTGCGTATTAAATAATTCTTTTTCTCCAGTAAAAATAAGGTTATATCGACTATATTGCACATGATAATCAACATTGCTTTGTTTAAATAGGTTTTCAATATAGTCTTCAAACATTTTATTTAACGGAAACAATAATGCAGGAAGTGAAGTTCTGCCTCTGCGTGGCATAAAATTATCGTGTCTCAAAAAGAATTCCGCATATTGCAATGGCCGAGAATAATACTCATGAAGCCTGTTAATTTGTTTTTCCTGTATATCTTTATCTAGATTCATACACGGAGAAACATCATCAAGTTCAATTAAAAGCCGTCTTAACGCTTTCTTATTTTCTTCTATTTCAGTTTGTTTAATCAAATACAGACAAGCTGATTTTAAAATTCTGTTTTCAGGAATATCTAAACTAAACTCGCTATATTCAACAAAAAATTTGTTTTTGAATGCAATATTGTGCTTTATATGCTCCGAAAATTTTAGTTTGCCTTTGTAATCGTTTAGGTTTTCGGATTTTCTAATGTAAGATTTTTTGATTCCTCTTTTTAATAGTTCTAAAATATCCTTACAAAAAACCGAAATAAAAATTTCAATTATATGATTATCTTTTCTTGTGTCACTATCGCTAATTTTATTATGTTTATATTCTTTAGTCAAATTATGAGAAGCAAATACAAGATTTTCAAATACCTTGCGACTATCTTCTAAATTAGTATTCTTATCTATTTTGGGCAATATTTCAAGATATGTTCCATCTTTAAACTGTATAACACCTGTATATTTGTTAAATTTTATACAGCCTTCTTTATAAATGTATTCAAAACCACAATCATTGCCCTTAGTAGAACAATAATCTTTAAGCTCATTAAAATGTATTGGCTTACAATGATTTATACAACAAGAACCCTCAATATATTCTGACACACAACTATTGCAGGCTTCATCACATTTCAAAAGTCTGTCATGTTCGTATGCAACTATTAAGTTCTTAGTTGCTGCCATAATTATGCACCTTGAGCTTTACCTAAAACAGAAACAAAATTACCGGTTTTAAGTTCATCCTCACTGCAATTTAAAATTTCTGCAACGGTTTTTGTTTCATTATAGAAATATTCATTTAATAACGGTAAAATTCTATTTTTATAAGCTCTTTCAAGTTGTTCTTTTGTATTTATACCCATTAAATATGAATGACCAATTTGATGATCTCTATCATATTTATCTGTAATGCGTTCATTTATTCTTGATAATAAAGTTTGCAAATTAATACCTTCAACAACTTTGCCACCAAGCAATTCCGGCCTTGGCATAATTTCTTCAAAATCAAAACGACGTCTTAATGCTGTATCAAGAAGCGCAATTGAGCGGTCAGCTGTATTCATTGTTCCGATAATATATAAATTATTCGGGACGCCAAACGATTCTTTTGAATATGGTAACGTAATTTTCATTTGGTATTTATTACCAATTCGTTTGTCTTCTTCGATAAGAGTAATCAATTCCCCAAATATTTTTGAAACATCTCCCCTATTAATTTCATCAATGATTAAAATATGTGGTTGCACTTTCTTATCTTGTTTCTTAAGGTTATATTTATATTGCAAATAATCTATAATACCATCATAGTACCCAGACCAATCGTTTTGAGTTCTAGTTTGCAAAAAATGTTTTTGAATATTTTCTTTTGTAAGAGTACCTTGTTTATGAAAATCATTTCCCATATATATGTTTAAATTATTGTTACTATTTATCTCCAATCCGAATTCTTTTTTATATTTTCTAGTTTTAAGTTTGTATAAACCTCCAACACTATTTATTTCATCTAAAAATTTAGCATATATCTCATCAAAATTATCTGAAAATTTTGTTTCTGCATGTTCGCAAATCCTCTTAAAAATACCATCATTTAATTCATATTTTAAATCATCTGAACTTAAATCTGGTTTAATGCCTTCTACAAATTCCTCATAAGAATATGACTGATGAAAGGTAACAAACTCAATTTGTCCGGCTTGTTTTAACTCATCAAATCTTGTTTTTAAAGCAGAGTATTGTTCTTCTGGAACATCTTTGTATTCCGCATTATCTATAATACTCATTGCCTTTAAAACGGTATTATAAGTTTTACCTGTTCCAGGAGGTCCATATAAAATCTGGTTCAAATTTGGCTTATAATTATTTCGGTCAAAATTTACCAGATTGTTTTTTTCTTTTAGAAAATTTTTATAATGCGTAAAAATCATTGCGTTCGGAACTCCATGGCTATTTTTCTTATATGAATATTCATGCCATTGAGGGTTTTTCTTATTAAGAATCTTAGATAAATCTTCTAAGTCTTCTACGTTATTGATATCAAACAATTTTTTATTTGTAATTTTTAAAACAATTTGTTCTAATTCAGAATTTATTTTTTTATCAATATAAGTTTGGTAATTTTGACTACCAAAAGTATTTCTTATGGATTGCATATATTGTATAAATGATTCTTTATTGCTCATAATAGCTACCTCTATAATAATTATTAAGATAATAAAAATGGTGAGTATGTCTTATAATTTTTTAACCCGACAAATTTTATTATATTAGAGTATCACAAACATGGATTTGAACATATTTTGAACGGTTATAAAACAGGATTTGAATTAATTTGGCGATTTATCCATTCCATAATGACGGAAACAAGATATTCTTGTTCGGATTTTGTTAGTTCTCTATGTCGGGGGAATTTGTGCCATTTTTCAATACAGCCGCGGCAGCAGGTAGCTGTTGCGTGTTGAGCGATAAAAACAGGATGCCCTCGCATTGGAGTTTGTTTTCCATCATTTACGGGTTCAGCCGGAG
>CADBQW010000079.1 GCA_902796925.1 uncultured bacterium
CAAATACAAAATTTCTTACAAAATTTTGTCCACCCCATAAATTGTAGGAGCGAACAAAATTTTATACCATATAATAGAAATATCAAACAAAGATAGATTTTTAAAATAATCAACTGAAATATCTACTAGTCTGGATAATCTGGTTAATCTGGATGTTGACAGATCGCTATGCCATCCCAATATCTTGTACCCACTGTTCCTCCGGCCGCAGTGCATATATCCCTTTCTTCTTGTGTTCCGCCATTAGGGAATGAAACATAATAACCATTCGTATCATCATATCCTAACCCTAGATCCGCTAGACATTCTGTCCATTGAGTATCATACTCATAATCCTGCTTTCTGCTGGTCAAATTTTTACATTCAGAACCCGGTTTTGGAACGAGAGTTGGTGTAACATCTACAACTATACCGTTCGATTTTACTTGTAGTGCATAAAGGTCTTGAGAAATTTTATTCGGTTTATTTTTTGAAGTTGTGTCAACGATTAATTTTAAACCCTCGTCGCTATTTGCATATCCAAAGGTCATAGCATCACCTGTTGTGAAGGCATAATATACATCTCCCCATGGATTTGGTATTTCATTATAATTAACTGTTTTCATCTTGTTGATTAAGGTGTCATCGTCTAATGTAATACCCTTAAATAATTTCTTTGTTTCTGTTTTATAACAAGCTTTTACATTCTCTTTATTTTTACAGTTCCATAAATCCGTAAAAGTCATGTTTCCCGGACTATCTACTTCTGCCATAGCAAGTTGGGCGGCTTGAGATAACATTGATACAGCCTTTTTGTACCTTGCCTCATTAACCCTGTTTTGGTTTGCTTTCACTAATGTAGGTAATGTCATTGCTGCAACTGCCCCAACAATCCCCAAGGTTATTAACGTTTCTGCCAAAGTGAAGCCATTGGTTCGCGTTTTGTTTTTCATAATTATTCTTCCTTCCTTTTGCTAAAGTATTTATTTTATCTTTCTTATGTTTTTGGATTATTGTGGTGCATATAAACGCATCGTACGGGCTGGCTTCTTATTGCCTTATTGCCCCATTGCCTTATAGCCCTCAATAAAACCCCCGTGGCAAGAAAGGTGACATCCCCTCTCTTATTGCCCTATTGCCTTATGGCCTTATGGCCTTTTATTAAATTATTCCAATCAATTATCCTGTCATTTTAAAAATCCTCATATATAGTCATTTTAACATATTGCATCATGTTATTCAAGTGTATTATACAATTGTAAAAACATTGCATTTTGTGCTTCAAAAACCCAAAAATCCCGGATTCATCGCAAAAACCGTCATTTTTGTAAACTTTTGTGAAGCTCAATTTTTAGCACTTTGGAATCCTCGAATCCCCCGCCCTGAGCGGGATCTGTTTTCATTATACGTCACCCCCCCCCCCGCGGGTCAACCCTTTTTTAACAAATCGTTACGTTTCTTAACCATTCGTAACCAAATTCTTTTGGAATAAATTCGGATAAAAAAGTAAGAAAAATAGAATAGGTAAAGACAGACTTATTATTGTTTAATTTGTATTCCTTTCATTTTGTCTTTTTATTATAAAAAGTAAAATAACAAACGTCAAAAGTAAGCCAATTATTTCTGCGCATTTAAGCGGTAAATTAAAACCAATTTTTTCACTAAATATGAATGACATCGTTATGAACACATAAAACAATGCAGGTAACAATGCTACAAAATAGTTTTTCTTTGCTTCTGCCAAAAATACTGTAGCACAACACAATGTCGGAATTGCGATTAATTGATTGAAAAAGGTAAAGTATCGCCATATCAAAGAAAAACTGTTTGCATTTGTTTTAGCCCAAACAAGTATACCAAGAACACAAATAACAATAGGAATAACTATGAGAAGTCTTTTCATAATATTTTTTTGCTCAATATTTAAAGCTTCTGCTATAGTGATTCTCAAACCTCTTAAAGCTGTATCACCTGATGTTATAGGAAGAATAATAATTGCAATTGTTACTAAAAATGCCAAATTTAACGGAACAAATTTGTTTGCAATAATATTTACAACATTAACAGTTCCGACAAGATTTTGCGGAACAAGGCTTGTACTGTATACATCCATTGCTGCTGCTGCCCATATAATGGCGATTAAAGACTCTAAACACATCATTCCGTAGAAAATTCTCCTGCCGTCTTTTTCTTTATCGACAGTTCTTGAAATTATTGTAGCCTGAGTTGAATGAAAACCTGACAATAAACCACAGCTTACTGTCATAAAAAACATCGGAATAAGGTGTAAATTATCAGGATGAATATTAAAATTTGAAAGGTTCAGATTTTGCAGATTTACTCCGTTTATCACAAAACCTACAAGAACAAAACCAGTACCGATAATCAGCATTAAACCTAATATCGGATAAAATTTTCCGATAATTTTATCAATAGGAAAAAGAGTTGCAATTACGAAATATGAAAGAATCACAATATATGTTCCCAAAATTTTCGGATCCGTAATTACAAAATCTTTCACGCCCATAAACCTTTCTGCAAAAAGATCCCCTGCAGTATAAACAAAAACAGTTGCAAGTAAAAGAAGCATTATAGAAACAATAACCATAAAAATTTTAAAGGCTTTTTTACCTAAATATTCGTGAATTAGACCGGTAATCTGAGCTCCCCGATTTCTTATTGAAAGCATTCCTGCAAAATAATCGTGAACTCCGCCTGCAAAAATACAACCTAAAGGAATTAGTATAAACGCAATCGGCCCGAATAAAATCCCTTGGATTGCTCCAATAATAGGACCCATGCCTGCTATATTTAAAAGATGAATAAGAGCATTACGATTTTTTGACATAGGAACGAAATCAACACTGTCATGATATTTATGAGCGGGAGTTGGTGTGTCCTCAGGTGAAAATATACTTTCTATGTATTTTGAATAAAAGATATAACCTAAAACTAATATTATTATGCCTAAAATAAAAGTAATCATACTTACATTATAAAAGAAAATTTATTCTGTGTAAAATATTTACCATTACTTAATTTTCTATGCTGAATAATTAAAAATAGACAAATTATTTATTGACATCACCGATACAATTCCCTATGCCAGATAGGCTTGCGGATAATTGTAATCTTCTTTGAATCCGATATGACGGTACAACTTTAAGGCTTGGAAGTTGTTTGTTTCCGTACAGGTATTAACCTCTAAGAGTCCCTTTTCACCTCGTTCTTCCCACTCAATCATTTTGTCAATAGTAAATTTTAACATATATTTTGAGAGACCTTTATTCTGGTGATTTTTACTTAAAGCAACAATTGGAATATTAGCAATTTTTCCGCCGGTAGCGTTTGCGAAACAAAAACCGACAGGCAAGCCGTCGCATAGAATTACTGACGTAGCCTCAGGTAAAAATTGCGCATATACATCTTGTGTAATCTTTTCCAAAATATCTTTTACTCCGTCTCTTGTTTTAAACCTTGGATCAAAGAGCGAATCTGAACTATTTTCGAAAGCTTCTCTTACAACACTGACTGCATCGTCAAAATATTTATCATCCCAACTTGTTATTGTATAACAACTTTCAATGTCACCGATTGGCATATATTTCAAAATTTCTTTCGAATTTGTACCTTCAAAGAAAAATCTCAACACTGCTATTCCAATAAACTTAAATCCGAATTTTGCAACTTCCGAAATTAATTCTTTTTGAGAACCCAGCATTGGATAACATACAACACGGGATTTCCGTTCATTTTTGGTTAGCTCAATAAACTTTTTCAATAAAACATCCACTCTCCTATTTCGATTTTCAATATTAATATTATGGATAATATTAAGCTCAATTGCTTCAGAAATACAGGTTGTATAAACCAAAAAAGCAGAAGGTTTTCCGTTTTCACGAAGCATTATGCATTTTATTAGACCTTTATCAACTGAAGATTTAAATTCTTCATAATCGAGCGGTTGAAGTTCAAAACGATATTCTGAGTATGCACGATTTTTAAAATCATTATAAAGCGGTTCAAAATCTGCGTAATCCCTTACTTGTAATAATTCAGCTTCCTGTATAAGTTCTGCCATTAATCAATCCTTTATATCATGTGTTCCATTTTTTCTTTTTTGGTCATCATATAACGTTCATTATATGAATTTATTTGAGGTTCTATCTTTACTATATCATTTACAGTCAATCCGTAACCGTTCAAACCGATGATTTTTTTCGGATTATTAGTTATCAAGTTAAATGTTTTAAACCCAATATCCCTGATAATTTGCGCCCCAATACCGTAATTCCTCAAATCAGGTTTAAAACCTAAACTCAAATTTGCTTCAACGGTATCCTGGCCGAGCTCTTGAAGATGGTATGCCTTAATTTTATTAACAATACCTATCCCACGACCTTCGTGGCCCCGCATATATATAATCGCACCTTTTCCCCAATCCGATATCATTTGCATTGCGGTATGCAATTGATAGTTGCAATCACATCTGAGACTCGAAAAAATGTCCCCGGTCATACATTCAGAATGTACACGTATAAGCGGGATTCTATCTGAACCGTCATCCTTAACGAGTGCGACCTGTTCCATATTATGAAGATGATCATAGTACCCGTAAATTTTAAACTCTCCAAATTGCGTCGGCAAATTCGCTTCAGCTTCTCGAGTAATGAATTTTTCTGATTTCAATCTGTAAGCAACCAAATCTGAAACCGTTATAAACTTAAGATTATGTTTTTGTGCAAATTTAAATAAATCATCTCTGCGAGCCATATGCCCATCTTCATTCATAATTTCGCACATAACTCCGGCAGGTATGTGGCCCGAAAGTTTTGCCATATCAACTGTAGTTTCCGTATGACCGGTTCGAACTAAAACCCCACCGTCTTTCGATACACAAGGAAAAATGTGTCCGGGTCTCCGTAAATCAGAAGGAACGGCATCCGGTGCAATTGCAACCTCTACGGTCTTTGCCCTGTCATAGGCAGAAATTCCTGTTGTTACCCCAAACTTTTCTGCACCATCTATACTTAATGTGAATGCAGTTTTTGAACTTTCTGTATTTTTTTCGACCATTTGAGGAAGATTTAATCTATTTGCAATCTCTCTTGATATTGCAAGGCATATAAGCCCCCGGCATTCTCTTGCCATGAAATTTATAATATCAGGGGTCACGCATTGCGCAGAACAAATAAGGTCACCTTCATTTTCTCTGTCCTCATCATCGGCAACGAGTATCGGTCTGCCTGATTTAAAATCCTCTAATGCTTCTTCAATAGTATTAAACTTGAATTCTTCCATTTTACATAAACCCATTTTCTTTCAAAAAATTTTCGTCAATTCTGCTTTCATTACCGCTGCCTAATATTTTTTCCGTATACCTCGCGATAATATCAGTTTCAATATTAACTTTATCACCTATTTTTAAAAAATGCAAAGTCGTATTCTCAAAAGTGTGAGGAATTACGGAAACCCTAAATGTTGATGATGTTTCATCGCTTACAGTAAGGCTAATTCCGTCTACAGTAATAGAGCCCTTTTTTGCAATGTACCTTGATAAATTAGTAGGAACCTCAAAATACAGATCAAAAAAGTCGCCAAGAGAAATTACTTTTCTAAGAACAGCAACCCCGTCAACATGTCCTTGAACTATATGCCCGCCAAGTCTGGAATTTGGAGTAACTGCACGCTCAAGATTTACACTGTAACCGACTTTTAAATCTGAAAAAGTAGAGATTTTCAATGTTTCTTGACTCAAATTCGTTTTAAAATAATTTTCTCCAAATTCTACAACAGTTTGACAACATCCATTCACTGATATGCTGTCACCTACTTTCACATCAGATAATATTTTCTTGCAATCTATAACAACATCTAACCCGCTGCCATTTGGATTTAAAGCACGAATTTCTCCAATTTCTTCAATCATCCCTGTGAACATATTTTCATTATAACATAAAATAAAATTTGCCATTTTGTAATATACAATTTGTTACGGTTTGATAAGATTTGTTTTTGTAGTAGAATTAAAATTAATTACAAATAAGGAATTAACAACATGGTTACCATATTTTCTGACTTTGACGGGGTGTTATATGATACATTAAAAGAATCATACGCACTCTGCAGGAAAGTACTGTATAACATTGAGGTAAATAAATATATTGAAAAAAATAAATTTGACAAATTTACACGATATAAGTTCCTTGTATTTAATGTATGGCAATATCTGTATTTAATGAAAGTGCTTTCAGATAAACATATAAAAACTGATGATGAATTTATCAGAAACTACTGTTACCTTTTAAAAACAAGAGATTTTGCCGAAGAAAAAGAATTCGATAAAAACTTTACCGAAGCAAAGAGAAAGCTTATCGAAGAAAATAACGTCCTGCTTCTGGAAAAACTTGAAACCAAACTTCCTTTTTTCGATATGATTTTTAGCCTTAAAGATAAGATTGAAATAGTTATAGTATCCAAAAGTAATAACTTTGACATTAAATCAAAACTCAATAAAAACGGAATAACTGATGTAAAAATTATTGGAAAAGAAGACCTCACGAGCTTTCGCAACAAGGGTGAATTTATAGCTGATTATATAAACAAAAACAATATTGATAAGGCATTTTTTATTGATGATAATACTTACAATTTAAAATCTTGTCTGAATATTCCAAATCTAGAATGCATCCTCGCGGGTTGGGGTAATATCGCAATCGGAGAAAAAGGGAAAAACGCAGAGGAAGTAATAAAGCTTATTGAAGAAAATATTTAATTTAATCTTATAAAAGATTCTCTGTTCTCTCAATATAAAAAACAAAAACGCCGCGTTTCGGCGGCGAAAAAAGTTACGTTTATTAGGGAAAATATATAGGGGGAAATGAATTATGTCTCTCTTTCTTATTTTTAGTTTCAAGTCATCCAAATCTATGCATTGAATGTCTTGAATGAATTTTGTACATTCTTAGAAATTATATTCTTTACTGCGTCGTATTCTGTTTGAAGTGCATTGTGTTCAGTATCAAGCTTTTTGAGTTCCAAATCAAAACGTTTGTCTCGCTGTTCCAATGCTTTCAAATCTTGTTCATACTTAATTTCAGCTTTTGAAATAGCAGATTCGTCTTCAACTTCCGTTACAGTATCATCTTCACCAACTGTTGTTGATTTAAATTTTTTGTCTGTTGCAGAATAGAATTCCAGATATAATTCACCTGTTTTGATTTTTTCCATCAAAAGTGCACTGTCTTTTATTACCGTAGTTGATAAATCCGTTACTCGAATATGATTTTCATCACCTGCGCCTGAATTTGTGTAAGTATAATAACCATTCAACATCATCTTGTTGAATAAATTCGTATAATAGCTTATTGCACTCTTATTATCATTATCAGCAAGTGTTTTTAGTTCGATATCATCATTTGCACCTTTTTGCCTATATGAATTACCAACAATATAAGATTTTGTTAAAGCTACAGCCTTATCATACAGTTCACGCTGTTCCGAGGAAGTACCTTCGTAATTTACGGGTTCAAATTTAGATTCATCCAATATAGGATTTGTACTAGGCGACATATATTGTCCTATACCGGTGGTTGAATTCACATTTATGGCTCCGATATTTACACCGTAATAATACCCGTTGGTATTACTTTGCCAGGTTCCGCTTGGCGCATATTGGTTACTGGTTGTTTGAGTTCCATTGTCATCGTAATAATTAACAAATTCATAATAATGACCATCTGTACTTAAATAAAAATCATTGTTATTAACGTAACCATTATACATGTATCCGTCAGGTTCATTTGTTCCCAGATCATTCACACAGAATTTGTAATATTTATGCTCTTTGTAATTGTAATAATACAAGTTTGAATCAGCATTAGCAGGCAATGAGTTAATCGGATGATTAATATCTATAGCATTATATTTGGTTTCTCCAACTACGACATCATGGTATGTGTCAGGATCATCATTTTCCGAAACTTGCTCATAATTACCTGTAGAATAGTCATACTTATATTTACAATCTTGCCTGTTTGAAATAGTTGCCCAAGTTTGAGACGATCCTCCTTGCACTGTCGTAGATTGCGTATCTATACTGTATGGCGTAAACATTTGTACATACGGATTTGTTTGAGTCGCTCTCAGTGCATATCCATAGCTACCGCTATTTTTATTAAAACTAAACAATAGTAAATCACTGGAATTGTTATGTTCATCATCAGGGAATTTGATTCCAACAGAATCATAATATTTGTCCCAGGCGTTTTCAATTTCCTGAACCATAGCGGCTTTTGCCGTTTCATCGGTAGAATTAATTGTTACAGAGTTATTTGTAGTTTGTGAATACCCCATCTCTGCTAAAAATACATTCAAATCTCCGTGAGCAAAATTAAAAGCATTAGCAACATCGCTTTCAACAAGAACACGACCTTTTGTATCGGTAATTACGTATTGCTTACCGGTACGCATTCTCTCGTCTGTCAATAATGCATACGAAATATCCTCTAAAATCGCACCTGAATCATTGTAACCTGTTATTGCAGAGAGTTTAGTCTTCATTAGAGCCTTATTGTAGGCTTCATTTATCTGCTGTGTCTCATCTGCCAATCTCTGCTTTGCATAGGAAACTGACTGCGCACACGCTTCATTATCACTCAAACGTGCGGTAATGCTTAACAATCTGGCTTGTGATGCTGACATTCCCATTTTTCAGTCATTTCCTTTCATTAATTCGTAACTTATACTCCTTTTATCGGAATTTATTTCCGTAACTTTAGGGTTTTGCGAATATTTGTTAAGAAATCTTTACATAAATTAATTACAATTTTATCTTTATGAACAAAAAAAACAGTGAGTATACGATTACACTCACCGATCTTATATTTATTTAACAGGATATTAATCAAATTTATTTACTGCTTGTTTCAGAAACAGTGTATTCCCTTTTTATGCCTTGTGCATCGAGAATAAAATCACAAAGTTCTCTCACCGCGCCTCTGCCGCCGTTTTTAGTCGAGACAAAATTACAAATATCAAGTACTTCATCAACGGCATCAGCAGGGCAACATGCCAGAGCAACCTTTTCTAAAATGCAAATATCAGGAAGATCGTCTCCCATATACGAAACATTTTCAAAGGTACAATTATACTTTTTCATAATTTCTTCAAGAACAGGTAGCTTATAAATCTTTCCTTGATGAATTTCTTTAAATTTCAAATTTTCCGCCCTATGCTGAACAGTTCCGTTATTTCTGGCAGTAATTATTGTCGTAATAAACCCTGCGTTATTCATTCTTACAATACCGTGACCATCCTTTACGTTAAAAGTTTTGTATTCAACTCCATTTTCATCATAAGTTACGCCGCCTTCTGTCATGACACCATCAACATCAAATGCCAATATTTTTATTTTTTTTGCCTTATCTACAAGATCTTGGCTGTATTCTCTTTTCATTTACGCAACTCCTGCTTTTAGTATATCATGTATATGAATAACTCCTATCGGACAGTTGTTTGAATCTACAACAGCAAGTGCGGTAATCGAATATTTTTCCATCAAATTAAGTGCGCTTGCCGCATAATCAGTTTCCGATATTTTTTTAGGGTTAACGGTCATAACATCCTTAACCTTTATATTTTCAACATTATGATATTTAATTAATGTTCTTCTGATGTCACCGTCTGTTAAAACCCCTGTAAGTTCGCCAGAACTATTTACAATCATTGACATTCCAAGCTTGTGAGAAGATATTACTTCTATTGTATCCGTAAACAAAGTATCTTCTCCTGTGATAGGAAGACTGTCCCCCGTAATCATCAGGTCCTTAACTTTATACCTAAAGCCTTTACCTAAAGCACCGCCCGGATGGAAGATTAAAAAGTCTTCTTCAGTAAATCCGCGGGATTTTAATAAACACACAGCTAACGCATCCCCCATTGCAAGGGTAGCTGTTGTACTTGCCGTTGGAGCTTTATTTAAAGGACAGGCTTCACGTTCTACAGATATATCCAAAACTACATCTGAAGATGTTGCAAGGGTGGATTCCATCTTGCCGGTCATCCCTATCATTTTTACCCCAAATCTTTTTATTAAAGGTAAAAGATTTAACAGTTCTTGGGTTTCTCCACTATTTGAAATCGCAATAACTACATCTTCGCGTGTAATAATCCCGCTATCACCGTGGGTACTCTCTGCCGGGTGCAGAAAGTAAGACGGGGTGCCGGTTGATGTTAATGTTGCTGCGATTTTGCGCCCGATATGACCGGATTTTCCCATCCCTGTAACAATTACACGACCTTTACAATTTAGAATTATATCTACGGCCTTATCAAAATCTTCTCCGACTTTTTCTTTCAATTTTAATATTGAATCGGCTTCTATATCAAAAACTTGTTTGGCTAATTCTATTACTTCATTTTTTTGCATATATATTGTTCCCATTATTATATCCCTTGTTTTTATCTGTAATTTGTAAATTGTAGCGGATAGTCATATTTTTCTTCATTTAATCTTAGAAGTTTGATTACATCTTGGAGTGTATCTTTATCCTTACCTGAGACCCGAACACTATCCCCTTGGATTGATGCTTGAACTTTCATTTTAGAATCTTTTATATCGGCAACAATCTTTTTTGAAAGCTCCTGTGTTAACCCTTTCTTAAGATTAAAAGCACGTCTGACTTTTCCTCCAAGTGCATTTTCAATTGGCTGAGCATCAAGAATTCTTATACTGATATTTCTTTTTACCAGCTTTGACTGTAAAATATCAACAATATTTTTTAATTTCATTTCATCCGGAGCTGTAATCGTTATGGCTTTGTCTGCCTCAAGCTCAACTTCAGCCCCTGAATCCTTTAGGTCAAAACGTGACATTATTTCCCGTTTCACCTGATCCACAGCGTTAACCATCTCTTGTTTATCAAATTCTGATACAACATCAAAACTACAATCTTTTGCCATCGTTATCTCCTTTAATATTTTAACATTGAAATAATATTATCACAATTTTGTTTCAATTTTTCTCTGCCGCCCAATTCGGAAAGTTCAATCAGGAATGCTATACCAACAAGGTTTGCGCCTGTTTTTTTAACAAGTTTACAAGCTGCATCGGCGGTTCCTCCTGTTGCAAGAAGATCATCAACTATCAATACGTTATCGCCCACGCCAAATGCATCTTTATGCACTTCTATAGTATCTGTACCGTATTCCAAATCATAGCTTTGCGAATAAGTTTCTGCAGGTAATTTTTTTGGTTTTCTTATTGGCACAAAGCCTGAATTAAGCTTATATGCCATTGGCATTCCCAAGATAAACCCGCGGCTTTCTATTCCTGCAATATAGTCTATTTTTACATCTTTAAATTGCTCACACAAATAATCAATAATAGAACGCATGGTCTCAGGCTCTTTCAAGGCCGTTGTAATATCTCTGAACAATATTCCTTTTTTAGGATAATCCTGAATTTCTCTAATTTTTGATTTCACATCTAATAGTGTTTGCATTATATTTTCTCCAATCTATCTGTTCCTAATTACATCTTTAATTTTATCCTGAGCGGCTTTAATATTTTGTTTTGCAATAATCTTGGCCGCTTTTAGACTTTCTTCAGCTTTTATCTTTGCCTGCTTTAAGTTTTCTTTTGCTTTAATCAATGCATGCTCACTTCTGACAAGTCCGTGAGTTGTTTTTCCCCACTTCATATCCTTTTTTGTAAATAATATCTTAGCACCAATAAAGAGAACTAAAGGAAACCATATTACAAATAAATATAACGTTGTTTGAAAAGCCTGAATAAAAGCCTTAGGTAGTTTCACGTTATCATAAGTCCTTAGAGCATAAACTGCAGCTATCAAAAAACCTGCACCAATAATTCCACCGAGAATAAGGGAAGAAAACCAAATTTGCGGAGGTGCATTTTTTACAATAAATTTATACGCAATAATTGCGACCTCTATAAAAAACCATGCCGGCATTATAAATTCAGAAATATAAGCTGTCATATCAAGCCCTGCCCTTAATGACATTTTTTTAGATGTTAAAACGGGAATAAAATATTCCAAATATCTTCTTATCGTTCCCTCTAACCATCTTCTTCTTTGCCTAAATAGCGGGAAAAGATATATTACGCCTTCCTCATAAACCTCAACATCAGGGCAAAATCTTATATCCCAGCCGTTTATGTGAAGTCTCGTTGACATATCAAGATCATCTGTTATCGTGTAATTGTTCCAGCCGCCAATATCGTCAAGTGCAACACGTTTTATTAACTCACCGTTTCCTCTTAATTCAACGGCACCTTTAACAGCATCACGCCCAACTTGGCAGTGCGTATCTATTGTATACTCGTCGTTTTGGCAACGAGTTAAGAAATTTGCATCTTTATTTCTTATAATTTTTCTTGCCTGAACTGCACCTACATCTTTCGGTTCAAGTGCTGGAACCAACTTTGATAAGAAATCCGGCTTAACTGTCGCATCAGCATCAAAAACAAGAATAGCTTCACCTTTTGTGAGCGGCAGCGCATCGTTCAGAACCGCTGATTTACCCGGGAAAGCATCTTTATCTCTTACAAGCGCTTTAACATTTTCATATTTTCGTTCCAAATCCTTTATTACAGAGGCTGTATTGTCTGTACTTCTGTCATCTATAACTATTATTTCAAAGTTTGGATAATCCATACTTAAAATATTTTCAACCGTATTCGTTATAACGGACTCCTCGTTATGTGCAGGAACCATCACCGAAATAAACGGTTTAAAATCAGGATTTTGAACCTGTGGATTCTTGCTTAACCTCCTGCTTTTTATTTTATACGCGAGGTTGAGAGTAATTGCATATGCGGCCATCAAACCAACAAGAATACCTAACCCCCATGAAGTATAACTTTGAAACCAATATACAAAAAGAGTTAAACACCCAATTATTATAAATAATAAAATTCTTTCCTTCATTAATATCCCTCAGCTACTCTTTACTCTTTTATTGTACCAGAATTATCTGAAAAATACTAAAAGTTTTCAAAAATCATTACTTTTCTTTAAACTATTGAGAATAAATTTTTTATAAAGCTGCTTGTAATAAAAAATCCGGAGGTTGAAATCCTCCGGATGCTACATTTTAACGAAAATTAAGACATATTGAAACCTTTGCCACCATTATCGTAGAATTCTTTAACTCTTTCAAAGCTATCTAAATTATTGTTGTCCCGATAATTTTTATTATTTTTTTCGACCATATGCTTTACTACAATACTATCAAGCCCATTTGGACTCGGATTTGGATTTGTAATATCCAACGTATGTGTCATCCAACCGGTGGGATTTAACATCGGATTTGTCAGAATAAGACGATTCATATCTTGAGTTGCCTTTTTTCTGCTTGTAGTCAAAGCTTTTCCTAAGATTAAACCACCGACAAGACCTCCTGCAACAACTACCATTTTTGTAAACTTTTGTGAAGCCCATTTTTCAACTGTCTGAAATCCTCGAATTCCCCACCCTGTGTGGCGGACCTACCTCCATTATACGTCACCCCCCCCCTGCGGGTCAAGCATTTATTAAGAAATTGCTACAATTGGAAACAACTGTGCCCGCCATTTATACCTTTGGAACAGAAATTATCGGGGTGTTTTGGACATTCAGATCAATATATTTAAACATGTTCAGAACAATCCCGGGTTGAAAATAATATACGTTATTAACCGGACTAATTTTTATCATCGCGCTGGAACTTGAAAATTTAGCAATAGTCGCAAGATATTGTTTGCCTACTGCACTAAATAATATATAACCGGTTTTTGATTGGATTTCATCTATTTTAAAATTATTTGCATTGATACCGGCAAGAGTAAGGTAAAATAATTTTTCAGTAGATGTTTGGTAAAGTTTTGTACAAATATCAGGGGACACATTCTGGTTGGTTGTAAAATTACTCAAACTCCCGCCCTCAGCTTTTACACATGAAGGATAAAACATTAGGGACAAAAAGATAAATATGTATACAAATTTTTTCACTATTTTTCCTCCCAAGTTTCACCGATATTGACATCAACGACCAAAGGTACCGAGAAAGGTTGATTCAATTCCATTGATTCTTTTAGGTATCCTTTTACTTGTTCAAGTTCATCTTTAGCGACCTCGACGACCAGTTCATCGTGAACTTGTAAAATTAATTTTGACTTAAGATTATTTTCTTTGAGTTTTTTCTCAAAATCAATCATAGCAATTTTTATTAAATCTGCTGCCGTGCCTTGAATAGGCTGATTAGAGGCCGCACGTTTGGCAAACTCTCTGATCATAGAATTTGAACTGGAAAGTTCTGTTGAAAGATACCTGCGCCTACCGAATATTGTCTGTACAAAACCGTTTTTTTCAGCTTTTGTGACTATTGAATTCATATATGTCTTGATACCGGGATAGGTAGCAAAATATTTTTCTATAAAATATCCGGCTTCATCGTTTGATATCGATAAATTTTTAGCTAACCCATATTTTGTTTGACCGTAAATTATACCGAAATTTACAGCTTTTGCCTTATAGCGCATTTCTTTTGTAACTTCATCAACAGGGACTTCAAAAACTTTTGAGGCGGTCATTGTATGGATATCCACTCCGGAATTAAAAGCTCCTATAAGGTTCTTGTCGCCGGAAATATGGGCGAGCAACCTGAGTTCAATTTGTGAATAATCTGCAGACATAATAAGATAATTTTCTCTATCCTTCGGAACAAATGCCTTTCGGATTTTTCTCCCTTCTTCAGTTCTTATAGGAATATTCTGTAAGTTAGGATTAGAGGAAGAAAGTCTGCCCGTTGCAGTTGTTGCCTGATTGAATGTGGTATGAATTCGATTATCAACCTTGTCAACAAGATCTTGGAGTGCATCTGTGTAGGTTGATTTTAATTTTGAATACTTTCTGTAGCTCAAAATATATCTTACAATTTCATATTCATCCGCTATTTCTTCTAAAACCTCGGCGCTTGTAGAATTTTTAAACTTGCCATGCGTTTTCTTTCCGCGGCAGCCTAATTTTTCAAAAAGGATTCTGCTTACTTGTTTTGGCGAATTTAAATTAAATATTTCATCTGCGAGATGGAATATTTTATCTTCTGCGAGTTTTACTTCTTGTCCCATTTCTTTAGAAAGTGTTTTCAAATAGTCTATATCGACTGAAACACCATTATATTCCATATCTGCCAAAACAAATGACAATGGGACCTCAATATTATAAACAAATTTCAATTCTTCATCAGCCAACTCATCAAGCCAGTATTTTGTAAGATGAACTATCGTGCAAATTCTATCTGCACAATACTCAAGGACATTTGTTATGGGCGCATTTTTCAAAATTATTTGTTTTTTCTTGTCAATTTCAAATTGCGCGTATGGTGTTATCGAGTGATCAATATTTTCCATTGCTTGAATCTCAAGGGAATGCTTTCTTGTAGGATTTTTAACATAGCTTGCAAGCATAGTATCAAAAATACAACCTTTCAAATATATCTCGCAGTTTCTCAATACGTTGTATTCTATTTTAACATTTGTTGTAACTTTTTTAATTTTTTCATCTTCAAATATTGGTTTTAATTTTTCAAGTACAAATTTTTCTTCAAGCTGGTTTTCAATTGAAGAATGATTTATTGGGATATAAAATGTGTGCGTAAAAAGTTCCTTTTTAGGATTGTTTAACAGCTCTCCCGCAGAAAAAGAATCATCAAAAGCTATATTTATTCCAATAATTTGAGAGTTTACAACACTTGTTATTTCTGATTCTATTTCAAAAAATATACAGGTTTTATTTTTCAAATCATTTACTAAATTCTCAAAATCAACCGTATCCGTAATCAACTTTTTATCGTATTTGAATTCGACTTTATTTAATTCGGACTGCACAGCTTGAGTGAAAAGCCCCAATTGCCCTTCTTGAACGTCAGAATCCTCAATGAACTCCGTTTTAGATGTGTCCTCATCTTTATTAAACGATTGTAATATCTCATTAATATTTTTTATAAAACTGTAAAATTGCATTTTTTTGAGAAATTCAGTTACAACAGAAATTTCCGGCAAATTAATTTTTGCATGGTCAAAATCAAATTCTATATCCAGATTCCTGACTATTGTTGCCAGATATTGACTCATTAATGCATCATCTTTTCCGTTCTGAATTTTTTCCCTGATTGATTTCTTTTCTATTTCATCAGAATGAGAAAGGACTCCTTCTAAAGTATAAAATTTGCCAAGCAATTCTTGAGCCGTCTTTTCACCAATCCCCTTAATCCCCGGAATGCAATCCGAAGCATCACCGCGTAACGCTTTGTAATCAATAACCTGATCCGGATAAACTCCTAATTTTTCGTATATAGTTTGCCAATTATATTCTTTTAATTCCCCCTTTGTCGGTAATATAACTTTTACACAACCATCTTTGTCAACAAGCTGAAATGCATCCTGATCACCTGTCAAAATTAGAACCTCCAGCCCTTTTTCACAAGCTGTCTTTGATATTGTTCCTATAACATCATCCGCTTCATAACCCTCTTTGGTATAAATTGGAATATTGAAAGCCTTTAATCCTTCATAAATAAGCCCCATTTGAACACGCATAGGATCAGGCATCGCACTGCGGTTTGATTTATATTCAGTATACTTCTCTGTCCTAAATGTATGATGAGAAACATCAAACGCAACCGCTATAGAATCAGGCTTCAATTTGGGATTTTTCAAAAGATCAAATATCGCTTTAAAAAATCCATAAACTGCCCAAGTCGGAGTGCCGTCAGTCGTTTGCATATTAGAACGCTCTAATGCATAATATTCCCTGAATGCTAATGCATGTCCGTCAATTAAAATTAAAGTCTTTTTCTTGTCCATAATAAACCATTCTTTCATAATTCAATATAAATTTCAAATATGTAAACCTTTGCAAATAAAACTTAAGTGTATTTTATACTTATAACATAAATATTCAAGAATTTCTGTTACAACAAATAACATAATGCTTGATTTTTTTCTTTTAGCATATTAATATCACTCCTGTAGAGTGCTTACGCCAATAATCACTCAACAAGAAAAGGAAAAAATATGTCAATCAATTTAAAAAACAAACAAGAAATCGTTAAAAATTTCGGTTCAAACGAAAAAGACACTGGTTCAACCGCTGTTCAAGTAGCTATGTTAAGCCAAAAAATCAGCGATTTGACCGAACATTTGAAATCTAACAAAAAAGACTTTGCAACAAAAAGAGGCCTTTTGATGATGGTAGGTAAAAGAAAAAGATTACTCGCTTACCTAAAATCCAGAAACCTCGAAGAATACAGAGACTTGGTTAAGAAACTCAAATTAAGAGGTTAATTGTTTAAAAAGACATACGACAAAAAGCTAGCCTGATGGGCTAGCTTTTTGCTATTACACAGATATGAGTTTAGAGTTCTGCATATATTTCACCTATAAAATATGTGTGACATACTATCTTATTAGTTTTTTGATCATATTTACCAATCATACCCATGGAGCCATCTTGCTGTAAAAGAATTTTAACTTCTTTTGTTTTGAAGTTTTCAGTTTTCGAATATAAAAATTCTCCTTTCTTATTATAATAAGTGTTTGTTTGGTTACCCTTTGAATCAATTTTTGTTTCTGTTTTCTTTGAATCAATATCCCTATTGCACAAGAGCTGAATATTTACTAAATCATTAGCCATTTTACTGGCACCGCCCGGATAACCATGATCTTTGTCATTTGCATTTACTGTTCCTACAGTGCCTCTATTTCTTTTAGTAGTGTTGAAATTTACAGATGAATTACCATCACCAACAATCCTATCAAGAGATCGTTCTCTGTAAATTTCAATAGACGCCATCGCATTTTTAGCACCGATGCGTGATTTAATGTGTTTACCGCCATGCTCATCGGCGTACTTGTTCCAAATATCAGCAGAAATAAACCCATCTTTCTTGCCATCCATTGCATCTAATTCGTCAAAAATATTTTGGATTTCTTTTTTTTCAGGTGCTCCTGTTTCCGGCCTTTTTTGAGCATTTCTTTGTTCGTATGCTCCATTAACGTTGTTAACTTTGTCTACCATAATTGATTCTCCTTTTCTTTTTTTATGTACACTATGTTCGACACTAGCTATATCGGCGCGTTTGAATATTTCTGCACCCCCCCCCCCAGCAGGTTTTAATCACAAAAAAGGCCCGCATGTCAAGCTATACAAGGGTTTCAGAAATTTTTAAACTCATGTTTACAAAACTTTATAATATTTCAGAAAATTTACATCTTGTATAAAAAAGGCGGGAAGAACAATCTCCCCGCCACTAATAGCTTCACTTTATCAAATTATTTGATAAGTTCACCCACTTGTTTATAAACTGCCATTCTTGCTTTGGCATCTTTTTCTGCCTGAGCATAGAGTTCTTCTGCAGCTTCAGGATTTGTTTTAACAAGTGATTTATATCTGCCTTCAGACTTAATAAAGTCTTGATAGCTTTCTGTAGGATCTTTGCAATCCCAGCTAAACGGAACTTCCAATGTTGGATTGTATCTGTATAGCGGGAAGTATCCAGCTTGTACTGCACGTTTTTGTTCTGTCTGTGTTTTAGACATATCAATACCGTGAGCGATACAAGGTGCATATGCAAAGATTATTGACGGACCGTCATAGGCTTCAGCTTCTTGGAACGCTTTTAGAGTTTGAGCTCTATCCGCTCCCAGGGCAACTGATGCTACATAAACATAGCCATATGCCATACTCATCAAGCCCATGTTTTTCTTGTAAGTTCTCTTACCACCTGTTGCAAATTTTGCAACAGCGCCGGTTGGAGTTGACTTAGAAGCCTGACCGCCGGTATTTGAGTATACTTCTGTATCAAGCACGAGGATATTAACGTTTTGACCTTGAGCAAGAACGTGGTCAATACCGCCGTAACCGATATCGTTTGCCCAACCGTCACCACCGATAATCCAGATAGATTTATCTGTGAAGTAATCTGAAAGTTCTTGAATTTTCTTACAAGTTGGACACATATCGTCAGAGTGACGAGCCATAACTTCTTTTACTTTGTTTTGAGCTTTAACAGCTTCCGGAGTTTTTGAGTTATCCCAATGTGCCATAGCATTTTCCAAAGCTTCTTTTACATCAGGCTTAGCGTTTGGATTAGAAAGAACTTTTTCAACGTTTTCTTTCAATAATGCTCTGTTTGCATCTACCGCTAATCTCATACCAAAACCGAATTCTGCGTTATCTTCAAATAGTGAGTTAGCCCAAGCCGGACCCCTGCCTTCCTTATTTTTTGTGTAAGGAATTGTCGGGAAGGTTCCTGAGTATATTGAAGAACAACCTGTTGCATTTGCTACAATTGCGTTTTCACCAAACAATTGAGAAACCAATTTTACATAAGGTGTTTCGCCGCAGCCTGCGCAAGCGCCGGAGAATTCAAATAACGGAGTTCTCAACATTGCGCCTTTAATTGTTTTAGTTGTATTTTTACCCATAACGTTATCAGGCAATGCATCAAAGAATTCAGCATTTTCTTTTTGTCCTTGTGCAAGTTCTTCTTCGATAGATGACCAAACAAGAGGAGATTTTTCAGGATTTTTAGCCATAGGGCATTGATCCAAACAAACTCCGCAGCCGGTACAATCTTCGCAATAAACCTGAATTCTGAATTTTTCACCGTGATCGTTTGGTTTTGCATCAACGGTATTGAATGATTGAGGTGCATCTTTCAGATTATCCTGTTCAATCAATTTGGTTCTTATTGCAGCATGAGGGCATGCTGATGCACAAATTCCGCATTGAATACAATATTCACTTCTCCAATGAGGAACACGAGGTGCAATACCGCGTTTTTCAAGTTTTGCGGTACCGGTTGGAATTACACCATCAACACTCATAGCAGAAACAGGGATATCGTCACCCTTTTGTCTCATTGATGGTTCAATAATGCGTTTTGCAAATTCATCTGCGTTATCAGGGATAAGTTTAACGTCGTCTGCGTGAGCTACACCGTCTAGGCTTGCAGGAATTACAACTTCTTCAGTTGCGTTAACTGCTGCATCAATAAGCGCAAGGTTCATATTAACAACATCATCACCTTTTTTCTTGAAGGTTTTCTTAGTCATTTCTCTCATACCTTCGAGAGCTTGTTCAAACGGAATAATGCCTGAAACTTTAAAGTATGCAACCATCATAACTGTGTTTGCACCTTTGCCTCTTAAGCCCGGTTGCTCCTTGATTAATTTTTCAGCATCAACATTGTAGAATTTAACCTTCTTATTGATAATTGTTTCTTGCATATCACGTGTCAAGTGTGAGAATGCTTCTTCTTTTGACCAAGGAGAATTGAGAAGGAATGTTCCGCCTTCTTTAATTCCTTTAAGAATATCATACCTGCCGATATACGCATGAGCAGAGCAAGAAACAAAGTCAGGTGCAGTGATTAAATAAGTTGATTTAATCGGTTTGTCACCAAAACGAAGGTGAGAAACCGTAACACCAAATGATTTCTTAGAGTCATAAGCAAAGTATGCTTGAGCATCTTTATCTGTGTATTGACCGATAATTTTGATTGAGTTTTTGTTAGCACCAACTGTACCATCTGAACCCAAGCCCCAGAACATACAGTTTGTAGTTCCTTCGGGTTCTGTTACGATTTGTTCATCGATTGGTAAGGATTTATGAGTTACGTCATCTTCGATACCAACTGTGAATCCGTGGAACCCGTCTTTTTCAAGATGTTTGTAGATTGCAAGAACCATTGACGGAGTAAATTCTTTAGAAGATAAACCATATCTGCCACCGATTACTCTGTAATTTTTACCTGCGACTGCAGCTACAACATCCATAAACAAAGGTTCACCAATTGAACCAGGTTCTTTTGTTCTGTCAAGAACCGCAATTCTCTTAACGCTTGAAGGAAGTGCTTCGTTAAATCTCTTAACGTCAAACGGTCTGTATAATCTAACTTTAACTAAACCATACTTAGTGCCTCTTTTAGCATTCAAGTATTCGATTGTTTCTTCGATAGTTTCGCAAGAAGAACCGATTGCAACGATTACATCTGTTGCATCAGGTGCACCAACATAATCGAACGGATGATATTGACGACCTGTAACTTTTGCAACTTTGTCCATATATTCTTGAACAATATCAGGTACTGCATCATAGTATTTGTTAACTGTTTCACGACCTTGGAAATATACGTCAGTATTTTGAGCACCAACTTTTGTAACAGGAGCTTCAGGTCTCAACGCTCTGTTTTTGAATTCTTCAATATATTGAGGTTCAACTAATGATGCTATTTCTTCATAAGAAATTTCTTCAATCTTGTGGATTTCGTGTGAAGTTCTGAATCCGTCGAAGAATTGCAAGAACGGAACTTTAGCTTTGTAAGTTGAAAGATGTGCAACGAGAGCCATATCCATTTCTTCTTGAACTGAATTTGCCGCCAACATCGCATACCCTGTATTACGACAACCCATAACGTCTGTATGATCACCGAAGATTGCCAGTGATTGAGCCGCTAATGCACGTGCTGATACATGAATTACGTGAGGAAGCATTTCCCCTGCAACCTTGTGCATTACAGGAATCATCAATAATAATCCTTGCGAAGCAGTGTAAGTAGATGTTAAAGCTCCTGCCGCTAAAGAACCGTGTACTGCACCTGCGGCACCTGCTTCTGATTGCATTTCTGCAACTTTTACTTCTTTGCCCCAGATGTTTTTCTTTCCTTGTGATGCCCATTCATCAACCCATTCTCCCATCGTAGAAGAAGGTGTGATTGGGTAAATTGCGGAAACTTCAGATAATGCGTAAGCAACATGCGCGGCTGCGTAGTTTCCGTCAACTGTTATTGTTTTCTTTGGCATGATAAAATTACCCTCCTTATTCTATTCTTATTTACGTGTTATTTTAAAATACCATTAATAAAAATGTATCCCAAAAAAAGTGAGATTACAAGTTTTTGTTAAATTGGGGATTATATTAATTAATTTATTTACTTTTTTCTTTTGTTACGACAAGAAAAGATTTCAAACTGCGGCCGGCGCCGTCACCTTTAATTGAAATGACATTATATTTGTTAAGATAATTCATTGATGTTGAACTTCCGCCGTCAAAAGCCATTGCACGATCAAAACCCAAATTTTTGCACAATTCGTGAACTTCCGGTAGGGTCATAGGGTTATCATCTGTAATAACAAGTATATGTACATCATCACCCTTAAGCCCGATAATAGTACGAGACGTTTTGTGTAATACGCTTGCAGATTCACGAATTACGTTCCCATCCTTATCATATACAACAAAAAATTCTTCCTCTAATTTTAATTCCGGATACACTAAAGGCCCGCCTTGCGCGGAAGTTACAACCGTGCAAGTGAAATCAACCGGCGATTTGTGAGGTATGATTTCATATCTGTATCTCGTCTTATCATCATTGCATTCGACAATCCTGAATTCGGTACGATTTAAAATTTTATCAATATTCATTCGTAAATTTGGGTCTGTATATAAACTTGGTGTAAGCATAGGGTCTTCTGATGTATTTCTGTCTGTAACAATGTAAGACATAGATTTTTCAGTTTTTGGATCAAAAAAACCTGCGTTTACAGTTAAATACGACCTCATTCTATGATGAGCTTCTTTATTAGTTATAAGACTGTCTGATGAAACAAACTTTATGTGTCGCTTAATTTTTTCGCCTTTTAAAACTATATGATAAATACCGTCATTATATGTTATATCAATATCAGGACAATATCCTAACGAAATTGTACTTGTTGCTAAAAATATTAGTATTGATAAAATTAATCGTCTCATCATCACAGATCCTTAGACTTGTAGAATGCCCCGATTGCACACATAAACGCTACTGGTGGAAATGTCGCTGTAATAAGCGGAGGCAAAACACCCTTTTCTGCAAGAAGATCAAAAAATGGCAGAGTAATATAATATAAAAATATACAACCAATTGCAATGGTAAAACCCACAAGTCTTTGTTCTCTTGGTTTACTGAATCCGAGTAAAGCCCCGAGAATCGCAAGCAGAATACACACAAACGGATGTAAAAAGCGTTGAAGATATTTATTCAACATATAATGATATTCTTCTTCCAATTGTTCAGATTTTAACAAATTTACGTACTTTTTCAAGTCAGCATTTGTAATTTCACGTTCTTTTTTTGTTGCATTCGTCATTAAAGTAAAAGCGTTTTGTGATGCTTGCCCCTGCAGAATATCCATTGTCGGAATCTTTCCTATGTCTACAAAAATACCATCTGATGAAATTTGATATCTTGTAACATCTTTGATAACCCATTTTGATTTTTCTATCGTTCCCGTTTTAGCAAAATAAATATCCGATAATTGGTGCACATCATCATACTTTTTGCTTGAAAAATCAAGTACGATAACGTTTTCCATTTTTCCCCTGAAATATCTTGATACAATTACAGAATTCATAGGGATATCATTTTGATCTTTTTGTGTATAGATATATTGAGTTAAGATTGAATCATTTTTAACCCTTGCCATTTTATCTGCAGCAAGAGGAACCAACCTGTCACTTGTAATATAACATAGTACTGTAAATATCAGACTCAAAACAATGACAGGTGCAACAATCCTTTTAAAAGACATTCCAACAGCCCTGAAAATAGTAAGTTCTGAATCTTTGCTTAATTTATCAAAAGTAAACAAAGAACCTAACAGAAGTCCGACCGGAAACGCTTTACTCAATATTAAGGGTAGTTGACATACTAAGATTAAAACCCCTGTTTTTGGAGAATATTGTCCCGCCAGTACGGCCTTAATTGTATTTAATAACATTTCAGGAGCAATCCAAACAACAGTAAATAAAAGGATTGCAACAACTGAGGTTGTTAAAACCTGGTTAAATATATATTTATCGTATATTTTTAGTTTAGGAAATTTTATCAAAGTTCAAAATCCTTTCCTAAATAAAATTCTTTTGCAACCGGATCTACTGCAACATCTGTACTTTTTCCTTGAATTTTTATCTTACCGTCAAAAATAACATATGCCCTGTCTGTAATCGACAATGTTGCCTTTGGATTGTGGTCTGTTATCAAAACACCTAAACCCTTTTCTTCCGAAAGCTTTCTTATATTATCTTTAATTTCACCTATAGCAATTGGGTCAATACCCGTAAATGGTTCATCTAACAAAATAAAATCAGGACTCGCTGCAAGTGCCCTTGCAAGTTCTACCCTGCGGCGTTCCCCGCCTGACAGTGAAATCGCAGAAGCTGAACGTAAGCGTTTTACCCCGAATTCGCTTAACAATTCTTCTAATTTTTTCCGCTTCTCATTTACTGTAAGTTTGTCGTTCATCTCCAATACTAACTTAATATTATCTTCAACAGAAAGCTTACGGAAAATAGAGGCCTCTTGAGGTAAATAACCAATACCCATTTTTGCCCGCTCATTCATCGGGCACGATGAAATATCTTTGCCATCAAGAAGAATCTGTCCGCCGTTTGGTTTGATTAAACCCACTACCATATAAAATGTCGTTGTTTTACCGGCTCCATTTGGACCAAGTAAACATACAACTTCCCCCTTGTTAACATTAAATGTAACATCGTTTACTACACTTCTGTCTCCATAAATTTTTATAAGATTATTTGCTTCAATTATCATAATTCCCTCATCTTAAAACAACTATATTTTATACAAAACATATAATTGTTTCAAATATTGCAATAAAACTTTAAAATAGGTTTTACCATAAATTGATAAGTGTGCATTAAGGCACATTATGATGCACCTTTAGAATTTCAATGTAACATAACGCTTATAACAAGAATTTACAAGCGTAATAAATACACTTATTTTTACGTAAACAACTTTGGATGCCCTTTTTTGGGGAACAAATTTTTCCTATCTTCGTCTTTTGTTTTGTGGTTTGTTTATTCCGAAGTTAGTTCTTCCCAAATGCTTGGCAAAACAACCAGTGCATTATAAACAATAAACCCGAATAGAATTAAGTTAATAGCATCCATACTAAACTCTCCTGATTCACATTCATATTATACCCACCTGTGGGATAAATATAACATTGATTTGAGTTATAATTCAAAATATAGTACAAAAGTATTATTAAAAACGAAAGAGGATTTATGAAAAAGGAAAAGATTAAAAAATTATTTTCAAACCTTTGTTGCTCTAATTGCAAATCTGATTTTGATGAAGAATCAATTGAAGTTGTAAGAGACGAAGGTGATTTGAAGGTGATTAAATTAAGGTGTCAAAATTGTGGCAAGAGCTTTGGTATAGCATTCTTGGGCGAGGCAAATGTCGAGATTAAAAATTATGAGCCGTTTGTTGTTCAACAAGGTGAAGAACCCATAACCTACGATGATGTTATTGATGCCCATCGTTTCATTCAAAGTTTAGACGAACACTGGCAAGATTACCTTCCTGACGATTATCAATGATTACCTTAATCGCAAGAAAGCTTCTATCTTGGCCTTAACTGAATTTGTTGCAATATCGTCTATATCAATGTAGAGCCCATTATATTTATCTGCAAGGTATTTTGCCAATTGGCATTTTGCACAAAAAGCCTGTGAATAAAATACTGTCGGAACATTTTTATCAACATACATCTCAAGATCCAAATTTGCAGGTGCCCCCATTTCAACACACCTAATCCATCCGTATACATGGGTAGTATCCGGAAAAAGTTTAAGTATTTCTAAATCGTTAGGAGGAACCCCCCAAAATCCAAATTGAGGTTCTGTTTTTATATAAGAAGGATTATTTTCCCGCTTAAAACTTAATACCCCGTTCATTATATTATTAACTTTATCAAATAACGGCAAATTGCTTTGAGAAATTATTGGTTTATAAATTGGTGTCTGATTTTCGTAAATGCTTTCTTCAACGCAAAACCCAAGATCTTTTAATATTTGGGCGGCAAACCAACCACTGTCACATTTATCCTTTCCTATTGGTGCAATGATTTTTACCAAATCATTTTGCATATATATTGCATTGTCAATAATATTTTTTATTATTCTACAGTAGTTATCCGGCAGAATATTTGTCTTTGGGACATCATAAGAAATATCCAAATCGATCCATTCAAAATTAGGATATTCCTTTCGTATTTTATCTACAATGTCAGGGTTAGGATACCCCCAAAAACCTATTTTTTTTGTCATTTTGGTACACAATTAAAACTATGCAATATCCTCATATGCTGCAGGATTGTTGAACAGTTCATAATTAATTTCGTTTTCATTATCTGCAATTGCCGCAACTACAACTGTGTCTGATGCAACATTTACGAGGGTTCTCATCATATCCGTAATTCTTTCAATTGTGAACAAGAATGCGAAACCTGCTACAAGTTGTTCAGGGCTCAGCCCCATACCGTTAAGGATTAATGCAATTGTAATCAATCCGGCACCCGGAATTCCGGCACAAGTGCTTGATGCAATCATTGCGAGAAGGGCTATTTGTATAATCAAAAATGGAGTAAGAACAACCCCGTAAGCTTGAGCAAGGAATATTACCGCAACAACTTGAAGTAAAGCTGTACCATCCATATTTAACGTTGCCCCTAACGGCAATACAAAACTCGATATCTTATGAGAAATTCCCCGTTTTTCACAACATGCTATTGTCAAAGGCAATGTTGCCGATGAACTTGCTGTTCCAAATGCAACCATCAGAGCTTCAGCAACGGCCGAATAAAGGACCCAAATAGAAACCTTTGAGAAACATTTCAAAAATACAGGATAAACAACGAACAATTGAATTAAAAAACCTATGGCAAGAACTCCCAAATATTTAGAAATGCTTGCAAAAATGTCAATACCAAAACTGGAAACGGCAGTAGCTGTGAGTGCAAATACGCCCGGCGCAGCCAAGAACATAATCCAATCGGTAATTTTCATTGTCGCCGCAAAAACAGATTCAAAGAAGGACACAATTGGTCTGTTTACATCTCCAACTTTTGATAATGCAATTGCGAAAAGAACAACAAATACTATGATTGCAACCATATTGCCGCCGGCAAAAGCTTCAATGGGGTTGCTAGGTATAAAACTTAAAAAAGTATTCAGAACATTACCCTGTTGCTCTGTCATCGCAGTTTGAACAGCATTTTGAACAGTTTCCGCAACGGAAGAATTGATATAGTGACCGGCACCCAGTCCCGGTTTCATTAACAAGGCAAGAGCTGAACCTATAGCAACTGCGGCAGTTGTTATTATACCGTAGTAAACTATCATTTTGGAACCGAATTTTCCGAGCTGTTTGTTATCTCCAATGCTCGTAATACCAATTATAATTGCAGATACAACTAACGGGATAACAACCATTTGTATTAATCTGATAAATACCTGACCTATAAAAGTCAAAATAGGCATAATCATTGGTATAGTATGCGAATGCATAAATACTCCGACAAATATACCGGCTATGATTCCGAAAAATATGTGCCAATTTCTTTTTAATCCTAATCCCAACGCTATTAGTATCTGCATATGTAGTTTCATGCTCTATCCTCTCGATTGCTTCAATACCAAATTAGTATACAATATTTTTTATAAAATTTCAATTATTTTAATAAATTAGCAATTTTGTTACATAAAGGCTTATTGAGTTTTTAATATTTTTAATATAATATTAAGAAAAAGGTTATTTAAGGGAGTAGGCTATGCTATTATTAGACGAATTAAAAATTGTAAATGATATTATTCAAGATATCGCAATGTTTGTTCAACAAGATGCTTTTGTAAGTCCTGATTTTAAAGAATATTTGAAGACAATGGGAATAAATTCAAATACTTCAGAAAAATTTCAAAGTGCTTGTTTTAATTACATATTTGAGCGTAATTTGGGGGATAACAGAGATTCAATTATTGACATATACAAAAATAGCCCTCATTTCAATGTTTTTGAAAAAACTGATGATAGAATATCTTCTGTCGTTGATGCCTTAAATGATTCAATATCTTCAGTCTTTGAAGTGAAACGCGTTCTTAAAAACGGTTTCAAATTTTTCAATATAATAAATGAAAAAACTTACGATGTAACTTCACTTGTTAAAATGTCATCATTTAAAGGTATAGGTGTCGGACAATTTATTGTTGCCAGAATTTGCAATTGGAATGGGGCATCATATCTTTTAGAAATTTCCGGAGTTCTTCCAACCTATAGAACAAGTGATGCCTTAAGATTCGCTGTTGCGAAAATTATTCAAAATCCGGAACTTGTATATATTGATAATCCTGAAAAAGAGGAAGAAATTAGAATAGAAGTAGAAGATTTATATAAAAAATTCACGGATTTCTTTGGTAAAGATGAGATTATAACAACTAATAAATATGCTGATGATATTATAACCATGTTTAATGATTATGCAGAAACCGGAGAAAAAGCTGAGTTTGAAGATAAAATTCAAAAACCTGAAACTTATAAATTTATAAATGTCTCAGAATTTAATAATCAATACAGCAATTTTTTGGAAAATTCATTGGGAGGTTTTTCATCCCACAAAGAAACCTATGACGTAGCAGTTATATATGACAAAGAACTCGGGCTTTATGCGGTGCCATTCTATGCAACGTTTAACAAAATCTTTTCGGTCAAAAACTACAAAGATATTGAGGGTTATGACAGATGCATTGACTATTTTTTAAATAACGACAAGTTTCCTGCAAATATAATCAAACGCGTCGCAAAAAAACATAAAAATTTCACAGAGGTTGTAAATGCTGTTTATAATACGAATTTAACGCTTGATGAAATTCTTAAAAAATATAAGGCGAGATACTTAAAAAAGAAAATTTATTCTTCCACGACTGTTCTTTATAAATCCAATGTTTTCTCGCGAACACTTGGCATAGTTGAAGAAAACGAGGAAAAACCGAAAATTGACTTTTCCGGTGTCGGCAGAAATGATCCATGCCCTTGCGGGAGCGGGAAAAAGTTTAAAAAATGTTGCGGCGCAAATTTGTAATTAGATAAAGGAAGATTAAGTCTTCCTTTATTTTTGCTTGCTAAGATGGTTTGTTTGTGTTATTTTTTACTGAAAATAGGAGATTGACAAAGTATGAAAGAAGCATATTTTCCTCAGGAAATAGAAAAGAAATGGCAGAAAACTTGGGAAGAAACGGGAGCATTTAAAACTCCGGAAAATTCAGAAAAACCCAAGTATTACGCGCTTTCTATGTTTCCGTATCCATCCGGAAAATTGCACATGGGGCATGTGAGAAATTACACAATAACAGACGTTATTGCCAGGTATAAAAGGGCACAAGGATTTAATGTTTTACATCCGATAGGTTGGGATAGTTTTGGTTTGCCTGCGGAAAATGCCGCAATGAAACACAATGCAGATCCTGAAAAGTGGACTGATGAAAATATTTCGTATATGAAAGGCCAACTTAAACGCCTTGGTTTATCCTATGATTGGGATAGAGAAGTTGCAACCTGTAAAGAAGATTATTATAAATGGACACAGTGGCTATTTTTACAACTTTACAAAAAAGGACTTGCGTACAAAAAAGAAGCTGCAGTAAATTGGTGTGATAATTGCGCAACAGTTCTAGCAAACGAACAAGTGATTGATGGAAAATGTTGGAGATGTGATAGTGTAGTAGAGAAAAAGTATCTTTCACAGTGGTTCTTAAAAATTACTGATTATGCAGAGGTTTTGTTAGAAGATTTAGATAAACTTCCGGGCTGGGGTGACAATGTAAAAACTATGCAGGCAAACTGGATTGGTAAATCTCAGGGAGCAATATTTAATTTTGAGGTTATAGATGCACCATCAGGAGAAAAACTGACTGTTCCTGTTTATACAACAAGGCCGGATACAGTATACGGAATAACCTATCTTGTTGTTGCACCGGAATACAAAGATATTGAAAAACTTACAACAGAAGAAAATAAACAGGCAGTTGAAGATTACCGTGCTAATGCAAGGAAAATGACGGAAATTGAAAGACTTTCAACAGATAGAGTCAAAACCGGAGTTCCACTCGGCACCCATTGCAGAAATCCGTTTAATGGCGAAGTTTTCCCATTGTGGACTGCGGATTATGCACTTGTAGAATACGGAACAGGTGCTGTTATGGCGGTTCCTACACACGATACAAGAGATTTTGATTTTGCAAAAAAATATAATCTGCCTATGAAAATTGTTATTTCAAAAGACGGAAATATCGAAAATAATTTGGCTGAGGCATATACAGAAGAAGGTATTCTCGTAAATTCAGGTGAGTTTAACGGGATGAAAAATACCGAGGCTAAAAAGGCAATAATTCAAAAAGCTGTAGATGAAGGTTTTGGAGAATTCAAAACTCAATACAGGTTGAGAGATTGGCTGGTTTCTCGTCAAAGATACTGGGGGGCGCCAATTCCGGTGGTTTACTGTGAAAAATGCGGAATTCAGCCGGTACCGGAAGATCAGTTACCGGTGAAATTACCTACAGATGTTGATTTTTCGGTTGTCGGCAAATCTCCTATTTTAACTTCACCGACCTTCCAAGACACTGTTTGTCCTGTTTGCGGCGGGCCGGCAAAACGTGAAACCGACACTATGGATACATTTATGTGCTCCAGTTGGTATTACTTGAGATATGCTGATGCAAGAAACAATGAAAAATGTTTTGATAAGGATAAAGTAAATAAATGGCTACCGGTTGACCAGTATGTTGGCGGAATTGAGCATGCCATATTGCACCTTTTATATTCAAGATTTTTTACAAAGGCATTAAGAGATTGCAGCCTTTTGGATTTTGATGAACCTTTTAAGAATCTTTTAACACAAGGAATGGTGCTCAAAGATGGTTCAAAGATGTCCAAGTCGAAGGGCAATACTGTTGATCCTGATGAAATATTTGAAAATTATGGAGCAGATACGGCGAGATTGTTTATTCTGTCAGATTCGCCTCCGGCAAGAGATTTTGACTGGTCCGATGCGGGTGTTGAGGGTTGCTACAAATTCTTAAACAGAGTTTGGAGGCTTATGTCAACAAATTCTGATAAAATTGATTTAAACAACACAGTTATGAATGTTGGAAAACTTACTAAAGTTAATGACGATCTGGTGAGAATAGTTCATATGGCAATCAAAAGTATTACCAACGATATCTCAAATGATTTTCAATTTAACACAGTAATCTCAAAATACAGAGAACTGGTTAATGCTATCTATGATTGGACTTCTAAAACCCAATGGACAGATGAAGATAAGACTGTATTCTCGTTTGCTATAAAGTCATTATTGATACTTATGGCTCCGGTTGCCGTTCACTTAACAGAAGAAGCCTGGTCACAACTTGGCGGAAAAGGCTCTGTTCATGAACAAGAATGGTGCAAATGGGATGAAAACCTTGCAAAGATGAGTTCAATAACGTTGGTTGTTCAAATTAACGGTAAAGTAAAGGATAAAATAGAGGCAGACGAATCTTCTTCGCAAGAGGAACTTAAATCAATTGCTCTATCGAGTGAAAAAATAAAAGAACTCATTTCCGGAAAAGAAATTATCAAAACAATTGTAGTTCCCAAAAAACTTGTAAATATTGTTATTAAATAATTCCGAAGGCGAAAGGTCTATAAAACTTTACCGAACAAATCGTACTCGTCAGAATTTTCAACAATTACTTTTTCAATGTCACCGGGAACAACAGGTTTATCAGACTTCGCATAAACAAGCCCGTCAATTTCCGGAGCATCATGTTCTGAACGCATAATTATAACGCCATCATCGGTAAATCCCTCTACTATACAATTGATCGTTTTACCTATATAAGATTTGTTAATTTCGGTAGAAATTTGCATCTGCAAAGACATCAGCTTGTTATATCGTTCCTTTTTTATCTTATCAGGAACTTGATCCTGCATATCATATGAAATAGTATTCTTTTCTCGAGAGTACTCGAAAACTCCCATTCTATCAAATCTGACTTCTTTAACGAAATTATACAGATTCATAAATTGTTCGTCAGTTTCGCCGGGATACCCAACAATAAAAGCTGTTCTGATAGCCACATTAGGAACCTTTTTTCTTATTTTTTTTATTAATTCTCTGTAATCGAAATCAGGGCGTCTCATAGATCTTAAAACATTAAGATCAGAATGCTGCAAAGGTAAATCTATATATTTTACAACTTTATCAAGGTTAGCCATTGCATCAAGGAGTTCATCAGAAACTTGTGATGGATAAGCGTACATAAATCTTATCCAAGAAATGTTTTCTATTTTATTTAATTCTTTAAGCAATTCCGGCAACATTTGTTTTCCATACAAGTCGATTCCGTAACTTGTTGTATCCTGGGCTATCAATATGATTTCACTAACACCTTTATCGGCAAGCATTTTTGCTTCTGCGACTATTTTTTCTATCGGTCTTGAATGGTATTCTCCCCTTAGTTGCGGAATAATACAGTAACCGCAATGGTAATTGCAGCCGTCAGCAATTTTTATGTAAGATCCTGAGCCAACCGTTATCTGCTGACGTTCAACAGATTCCGGATAAACATACTCCGGTTTTTCAGAAACCCTTGAAATATATTTTTCGGTATGATTATCTTGAATTTTGTCAACAAGTTCAGTTATTTTATCTAATTCAGAAACCCCAATAATTCCCGAAATTTCCGGCATTGCATCCTTTAATTCGTCTTTATATTTTTGCGCAAGACAACCGGTTACAATAATTTTTTTGCCCTCTTGCGCCATTTCTAATATAGAATGTACGGATTCCTCCTCTGCATCATGAATAAAAGAACAAGTATTTATAATTACTATATCGGAATCCTCAGGATTTAAAGTTATATCATGACCTTTTTTCACAAGAAAACCAAGCATAAGTTCACTGTCAACTAAATTTTTTGGGCAACCATGGTTTATTAACGCTATTTTCATAATAATTTCCTTTTCTACAGATTATATCATAAAATTAGATCACTTTTTCAATGCAATAGTATTTTTAAGATCGTCTATAAATTCTTTTCTGTAGAGGAACCCTAAATGTCCGCCATTATCTAATAAAACAGTTTTAGAACCGGTTGATTGCTTCAAATTGATTATTTGTGAATCATTTGTTAAATAATCATTTATAGAATGATAAATTTTGTAGTTATCGTTGTTCACTAGATAATCTTGTATTGCCCCGAGACTAACTTCATAACTCAAATCATCAGGTGAATCAGATTGATCTGTCAAAAGGTACTTTTGCACATAATCTTGGTAATTCATATTATTTATAGAATTGTAAATTGATTTATCTTTATTATTTTGCGTATTTTCAATTGTATAAATAAGATCAGAAAGTTTTTGGTGCATTACGAATCCTGTTATAAGCTTTCCTTCATCTTCAGTGAAAGGAAGGTTATTAACCTCTGTCTTGATATTGTCCTTTGATTGATATAATTTAACAACTTTGGCTGCTGTCATTGCGACTTTTTCTTTAAGATCTGATGATGATTTGTTCCAATCCTCAGAATTCTTATCAACCTGTTTCATTGCATAAATCAAATCAATTGGCGGACAAATTGAAATATATTTTGTGCTGCCTAAAGTATTATTTTTAGATTCGTTCGCAGCAAGAAAAAGTGAAGTTAAAGCTCCGAATGACGTTCCGATAAAAACCTTATTTTCAAATACACAACTATATTTATCTTGTAATTGTTTAACAATTTTACCGGTTACCATCTGAAGAATCTCGGCATCCTTTGCAGGCAGACCGGGATGATATCCTATTGGCATACTTTTTACAAACTCCCATTGAAAATGACTTCCTTGAATTACAACAGAATAACCGGAATCATAAAATAATTTTGCCAAAGTTGTAGAGTGACTTGACATAATACCCTCACCAATTGAAGGGTAGATAATTGCCAGCGGAGCGCTTTTATCCTTTTGCATTATATACCTATATTTATAATTTTCTCTGTCAGGAAATAAATTTACAGATGATGTTTTAATTCTTTTCGAAAAGCTTCTGTTCCATATAGATAACTCGTTCCATATTGATTCATCTACCCCGGGTAATTCGAATAACGCAGTTCTCATTGAATCTATGACAGGAGATTGAGAATTAAAACTTGGGAGTTTTATATCCGGATTTAATCTGTTTCCTTCACAAGTTATAACTTCATCTAAATTTGTTCCACCATAAAGCATATCCGATGAAACCAATTCCGAAGAAACCTCCATTTTCACAAAATTATTTTTAATCTCCTCCTTTTGGGATGATACATTTTTTACGGGAATTTTATTATTATCTTTATTATCAACAGTTACCGATTCATCTTTTGATTTAACATTTAAATTTGATAAGACATCAATTCTATCGTAATTTGATTGTTTTATGTAATTATCTATACCGTATGCTTTTTTATGAATATCGTATGGATCTGCATAATTTGATTCAACCATCTGTAATAGCGGCTGCATATATGAAGTTCTGTTTATAGTCATGCCTGCCTTTACCATAGCCAGAACCGGAGTACCTATATATGATGAAGGATTAAGGGCGGTATCAAGCAGACGACCCAATATTCCGCGCATATTTGTGAACGATATAACAGGTGCTACAAAATATTGTCCCGGTTTAACCTTGCATTTAGCAAGAGCCTGTTCCATATTTTCTCGTGATTGCTCAAGTTGAAACAAATGTTTGGCCGGATCAAACATACCGCCAAGACCAAGTATTGTGTTTGTAAAAAATCTTATAGTCTCATTTTTAGACGTAGTAAAATCTTTTTGGATAAGACTGCTAACCAGTCTTATCGGATATTCAATATTATTTGTAATCCCATTTATCCTATCCATCCCATATTCAGGCATGATAGATGACCAGATAGTATGTATCGGTCTTATAGCATATTTATTAACTTTTTGATTAAAGTTAAACATTTTTCGATTAAAATTCTCCCACTTATCAGCACCAAGAAATTCGTAACTATAATCAGGATACTTTGTTTCATATGCAAAACCATTATTTACGCCAAAAACAAAGCAGAATAAAAGTATTATCGAAACAATTTTATTTTTCATATTGGAATCTCCTCATTTATCAATTACAAATATTTATCCAAATAATTGAATAAAAACATTGGACAACGAGGGGAATATATTTGTTATATTAACCTAATTAAAAAGCGGCAAAGAACTTGCCGCCCCTTAATTATATGCTTATTTTATACTAATTATACTGCCGACATTTGAGAATCAAGGGATAAAATAGTATCGTTTAATGATTCCAAATCATATACATTATAAACTTTAACCTCCGGAGATATCTTCTTAATCAGGCCGGAAAGAACTTTTCCCGGACCAATTTCAATAAATGTATCAACGCCTTCAGATACCATCTTTTTAATCGATTGAGTCCATTTAACAGAGGAATATATTTGTTTTGGCATTTTATTTTCAAAATCAGATGCCAGAGTCGTAAATTCGGAATCTACATTCGTCACCACAGGATAATTTGCATCTTTAATTTTGACACTATTCAGAGCCAAAGAAAATTCTTTTGCCGCATCTTTCATCATCTCTGAATGAAATGCTCCTGATACAGCAAGAGGAACAACCCTTCTTGCCCCGGCTTCACTCATTAGTTCAGAAGCATATTTTACAGCCTCATCTTCACCTGTAATTACTATTTGAGCTGGTGAATTATAATTTGCAACATCTACATAGCCCTTAGTTTTTGCCATTTCTATGCACTCTTTCAATTTTGATTCCTCAAGGTTCAAAACTGCTGCCATTGAGCCGCCTTTAACTTTACTCATGGCATTTGCTCTTTGAGAAATCAAATATATTGTGTCCTCAAGTGATAAAACCCCTGCTGAATACATCGCACAATATTCTCCAAGACTATGTCCTGCACTGAACGAAGGTATAATTCCTGTTTTTGCTCTTAACACTTCCAATATAGCTATTGAAGTTGTTACTATTGCCGGCTGAGTATTAATTGTTTGTCTTAAGTCCTCTTCAGGACCTTCAAAACATATTTTTGAAATATCACGTTTCAAAACTTCATCTGCTTTATTAAAAACAGATTTCGCTTCTTGATAATTATCGTAAAAATCTTTTCCCATACCGATAGCCTGTGCTCCTTGTCCGGGAAATACAAATGCTACTTTACCTGTCATAAACCTTGTTCCTCTTTGATTTTATAGTATATTTACAGTGTCCACTATACTATAAACCCACAAAAAAGTAAATTGATTTTTTTTTATAATATGCTACTATAGTACTATGGAAATTGATAATTCTCATTTGAAAAATGCCTTGAATACATTAGAGTCAAGCATCGCTATTTTAGAAGATAATAAGCACGAAATATTTGCTGATATGTTGGAAGATGCTTGCATAAAAAGATTTGAATACACCCTTGAAATATCAAGAAAACTTATGAAACGCATATTAAAAAAAATATACGGAAAAACTGAAGAAGAATTGACAGTTAATAACGTTTTTAGGTATATGCAAGGATATGGATTAATCCGTGATTGGGAAATTTGGCGCATGTACTATGAAAAACGCAATAATACAGCACACGAATACAATCTTTCCAAATCAAGAGAATTGGTGAACCTTATTCCGGAATTTCTCAAGGATACAAAATTTTTTATTAATAAAATGGATGAAATGCAATTATGATTCCGGGAATAACTGACAAAGAAATGGAAATTATAAAATCAATCCTTAAGGATTATGATGTAGATTTTTATCTTTACGGTTCAAGAGTTAAAGGTGATTTTTCTCCGCTTTCTGACTTGGATGTGCTTGTAAAAAGTAAATTTTACGAAGATATAATCTATGATCTAAAAGCAAAATTTGATAACAGTTCACTTCCCTATGTTGTTAATTTTACAAATTTTTATGATGTTGATGACAAATTTTATAATCTTATAAAAGACAACTTAAAAAAAATATAAATTTTCACAAATTTACAAAAGTTAATTTTGTGCTTATATAGTAGCAAAATAAAATTTTAGGGATTTTAATACATTATTAAACTGTATCGGGATTATTATGATAAATTCAAATAATAATATTTCATTTTGTGCAAACATTAGAAATATACCAAAACTTAATATACCCAAAAGAGTCTTGAAACTCAATGATGCAAAACTCAACGGCTACACAGCTTTTATTAATGGGAAAATTTATGATAGTTCTAATAAAATTAAATTCGGAGATATCTTACTAAAGAATAACCAGATTATTGCAATTAATGAATTTGATGAAAATAGTATAAATGGAATAATCAAATATGTTGATATAAAAGATAAAATTCTTACTCCAACACTTATTGATGAGCATATTCATGGTGGTTATGGTGTAAATTTTCATAGTTCCGATGAAAAATCAATACGAAAATTTTTAAAGCAATTAGCAAAAGAAGGTACCGGAGCCATTCTTGCAACAACTTTGCCGGGAACCCTTGAACATTTAAACAAGCAGTTAAAGTTACTTAATTATATAATCAAAAATCCGGACAAGGGTGCCACAAAAATACTCGGAATACACCTCGAAGGCCCATTTTTAAATCCTAAAAAGGCAGGAATACACCCGCCAGAAGCCTTGCTCAAACCGAGTATAGAAAACTTTGAAAAATTGGATTCTGAAAATGTGAAAATTGTAACTCTGGCACCTGAATTAGATCAAAATTATGAGCTGTCAAAATATCTGAAAAATAGAGGAATAATTCCATCTGCAGGTCATAGTACGGCCGATGCCTCTGATATAAAAGAGTCCGGAATAACGCAAGTTACACATTTATTTAATGCAATGGCACCGTTTCATCACAGATTGCCAACTGTCGCCAATGAAGGCCTCTTAAATCCTAAAATTACAGCAGAAATGAATACCGATACCTCTCTGTTGGTTCCTGACACAATGAATTTGATAATGAGAGAAAAGCCAAAAGATAAGTTAATATTAATATCTGATGCACTTCCTCAGGCCGGAATAAAAAAAGACTTTTTATTAAACGGAATTAGAATTCACGTAAATCCTGATTGGATTGCAACTAGTGATCGCGGAATTCTTGCCGGAAGCATGAAATTCCTTCACGAGGTTGCAGCCAAGCTAATTAAAGAAACAAACATGACTTTTGAAAAATTTATAAGATACGCATCTGTTAATCCCGCCAAAAACCTTGGAGTTGAAAATGATTATAAAATTGCAAAAGGTTCAAAACCGGATTTTGCAATATGGGATAAAAATTCTTTAAAGGTAGAAAAAACATTTATTAACTAAGGAGAAATATAATGAAAGTACAACCAGTATTCTATACACAAACCAACGCAACCAGATTTCATTACAACCGAAACGAAAACCGTAACGTAAATTATCTAGACAATTCAATGCAAAGTGTATACTCAAAAGGTTTACACAATCTAACATTCGGAGCTAATATTCAAAAATTAGGTACAAATTTCAGCAAAGAAATTGCAGAACAATCTTCTGTACTTCAAAAATTAATTGACAAATACTTTTTGAACCCCGGCACGGTAAATCTGGATTTGAATATTTCAAAAGAAGCTTTGAATAATATTAAACGCATAAGAATATTCGCCTCCGGCTCATCAAAAAATGCCGCTGAAATGGCACAAGGTTTTATTGAAAATACAACTGATATTCCTGTATTCGTTGAAAGTGCAAGTGAGTTTATGTCTAATAGGAGAATCCTAAATTCAAAAGAAGACTTAGCTATTTTTGTATCACAATCAGGCAGTACCGCAGATACCTTAGCAGCATTAAATATTGCAAAGGGCAGACGTGTCAACACTATTGCTCTAACAAATAATCCAAATTCTGTTATTTCAAAAAAGGCTGATTCAAATGTTACTCTCGATGCAGGAGAAGAAAAGGCTGTTGCTGCAACAAAAACAGTGACAAGTTCCATATTTAACCTGATGGCTATTGGATTAAAACTTGGTGAAATTAAAGGTACTCTTAAATCTTCAGATATAGATAAATTAGTACCGAATTTCAGGCTAATTCCCGGGAAAATTAACGATATGTTGGAAGACACATTAGTCGTTAAAAGGGCTGCAAAAATAATTGCTAATTCCGATAATCTTTATTACTATGCAAAAAATAATAATCTCGGTGCAGTAAAAGAAGGCGCCCTTAAACTCACTGAAACCACAGGTAAAAGAGTTATTGCAGATTCCTCAAGCGAGGCTCTGCATGGAACATTTGCATCAATTAAACCAGAAGACCCTATGATTCAAGTAATTACCGGTGAATACGGTCAAAACTCATATAAAATGTCTGTTGATAATTTTAAAGAAATTATAAAAAAACGAAACGTTCAAAACCCAATTGCTATAAAAATTAAAAGCAACAACACATTGAATGAAGTCCTTGGTAAAGATATTGATCCAATATTCATTGATATACCGGCCACTAAAGAGGAATATACCCCTATATTATCTACCGTAAGGTTCCAACAAATTACTGATGAAGTTACAAAAATTCTGGGTATTAATCCTGATAATGGCGGCGGATTTCTAACTAAATTCAGACAAAATATTTCAATGTAAGCAAAATAAAGGAAACAACATGTATATTTCACCTATAACACAATACAACTATAATAAAAATAATAATTATAATTATGTACCTACATTTTGTGCTAGAACACGGCCTAACTTTAGTGAGTTAGTAAGATGTATTAATCAAACATTCGAGAAAAAAGTTGAAAGAATTCAAGGAAATATTTTTAATATAAATAAATCAGAATTTCAAGGTTACACCTTTGAAATGCTGGAGAATAAAATAAACAGTATTAAAAATAATTTAAAAAAAATAAAAAACAGACAATTTGTGACAGCCTTTAAAGAAATAGAACTTAATGGCAGGAATATAGAATTGGCCGATAAAATTCTTCGAAATGATTCCCTTTACTTAAATAAAAATATGATATTACAATTTAAGTCAATCCTAAAAGTTACAAAAACTCCTGACGAAGCCGAAGCGAAATTTATTATTATAAAAAAAGTATTAAATAGTAAATTACTAAAAAATAATGATAAAATTCAGTCGAACATAGGTGATATTTTGTATTTTACCAATAATACAGAACAAGCACGAGCAAGAGTTAAAGTGATGGATTGTTATGAACAAATATTAAAATCCGGAAAAGACAACGCTTTAGCCGGTGATATAATAACGTATACACATTCACTTCCGGCTTCTGACGTTGCAAATTCAATTCTTCAAAGCAAATGGTTAGAAAGAAACCCTTATATAAATGATTGCGTGGGCGATATTCTTGATACAGCAGAGAATCCAAAATCAGCAAAAATTTTAAAAGTATTTTTTGCAAATCCAAAATTTTATAGAAATATTACATTACTTAAAAATTGCGAGAAAATTGCTTCTCAAGAAATTAATTTGTTCGACGGAAATGTGCTAGAATCAAGTGACGAGGTGATTAAAAAGAGTATTATAAATCATCTGAAGAACAGAGAATATAAATTTTAGTAAGCAAAAAAAGCCCCGAATGCCTTAACACAAAAAATTCATACAGGCATTCGGAGTTGTTCTGAGCAATCAGAAAGAGTTGAGGATTTACAATGTCATCCTAACTTTATTTTTGCAATAAAACATTACCGGAAATATTGATATTTTATTTTTTTAAATACCTCCTTTGTATTACTTATAAGTTCTAATTTATAGAGTATATACAACTTTACTATGGACAAATATTTGAGTTTTACATATTATTAAAAGCAAAGAAAGGAGTACTTTATGGAAGAAAACAACGAAAATATTACGGTAAACGAAAATCATGAACATCACCATTTTGGAAAAGGAGGGTGTCCGATATGCGGATCTCACGTAATGCGACACATAATAACGGGCCTTTTAGTATTTTTAGGTGCGTTTATGGCATTCTACACCCTTGGAGATCTCTACATGAAAACGATGTTTAATCCAATGCATCAAATGCATCAACAAATGAACAAAATGGACAGAGAATTTATGAGAGAACAACAAAGGATGAACCGGGATATATCAAGAAATTTCGACAGTATGAACAAAATGTCGCTTGCTGAAAATAATGTGGTTAACCTTAGACAGTCTGACGATAACTATCAAATAATGATTGATCTCAAACCTTTTGATAATAACGAAAAAAATGTAAATATAACAGTAAGCGGCCAAACCTTGACAATCAATGGTGCAGGAATATCCAGCTCAAAACATGGAGAAAAAATGGTTAAATTTTCTCAATCATATATGTTCGGAAAAAATGTTAAATTAAGTAATCTTACAAAACGACAAGAAGGCAACCTACTTGTTGTGACAATACCTATTGAAGATTAGACTTCATCATAAAATGCGACTCCGGTAAAAGAGTATTTTTACCGGAGTCGCATTTTATATTTTGTTATTTATTTTATATTAGAATAAGTCCAAGCTTCGCTAGGAGAACCGCCTGCTGGCTTTTCCATTTCAATCTTGAGATCCTTGTCTTCATCTTCGCCCGCACAAATACCACCATGAGCTATAGGCTTATACAGTCTATTAAAGTATTCAATAACCATACGGTCGGAGTTGAAATAAGCTTCAGAAGTTCTGATAGCTTGGCGCATAATCTGAGCCCATTTCATCTTATTATCATAATATGTAGGGATAATTTCATTTTCGATCTTACCCATCATACATTCATAATCTTTTAGGTTACGCTGATATGAATCCATTTCGTCATCAAGCCCTTCGTATTCGATTGTGTAACCGTTCAAACCGTCGAAGGTTCCCTCAACTGTCCAACCGTCAAAAATAGATAAGTGAACTGCACCGTTAGCGTTAGCACTCATTCCGGAAGTACCTGATGCTTCTAATGGTCTCATAGGAGTATTCAACCAAATATCTGATCCGCGTTTCAGCATGCCTGACAATTGCAATTCGTAACCCGGTAGAACAACGACATTTTTCATAGAATGAGAACGTTTTAAAATTTTGTTAAACATTTCTTTACCCATGACGTCATCCGGGTGGAATTTGCCGGCAAAAATAATTTGAACTTTGTTACTTTCGAGAAGTTTTAATATACGTTCTTCATCAAGAAGAATAAGCCAAGCACGTTTGTAATCCGCAAAACGTCTTGCCCAAGTGATAGTTAAAACATCCGGATCGAAACGTTTACCGGCGACATTTGCAACATACTTGAACAATTCGGCCTTCATTTCCCGTTTTACTTCCAGAATTTTTTCCAAAGAATTTTCTGCAGCCTTCATCCGTGGGTCTTGCCAATAATGAAGATTTACGGCATTGGTAATAGCTCGGATAGGACATCTTCCTTCAACCCATTCCCACATTTTGTTAGATACGAGGCCATGTAACTGAGATACGGCATTTGCGATTCTACTCATTCTAAGAGCTGCAACTGTTAGGGAGAAGTTTTCGCCGCCTAATTCTATTGCGGTTTCACGTTTGCAACCTGCAAAGAATCCTCCTTCCATAAGCGTATCTACCCAGTGGACTTCGTTACCTGCTGCAACAGGGGTGTGAGTTGTAAATACAGTCTTTCTTTTGACTTCTGCAAGGTTACCGTTATATTGTCTCAAAAGTTCAAAAGCTGCCGGCAGGGCATGACCTTCGTTCATATGAATCACATCAAATTTGTAATTCAATTCTTGTAAGATTCTAACCCCTGCAATACCCAGAACTGTTTCTTGCGCAATTCTTATTTTTTCATTACCGTCATATAGCTTATGTGAAATACTTCTTGCCCACTCGCTATTTTCCTCTATATCCGTGGTCAAAAGGTAAACCGGACAAGAACCAAACAATTCAGGTTTTACAAGATAAGCTTTAACCTTAACTTTTTCACCAAAAATGTCGACCGTTGTAGATACTCCGGTATCGGTCAGAAAATCATAGTACTTTCTTATGTATGCAACCTGGACCTGGCCATCGTCGCCAATTCTTTGGTCATAATAACCGTATGACCATAAAATTGTAACCCCGACAATTGGCAATCCTAAATATCCTGCGGATAACATATGCGAACCTGCAAGAAATCCAAGGCCGCCTGAATAAGTACTCAAAGATTGATCTAAAGCAATCTCCATTGAAAAATAAGCTACGTTTGGTAATGACATTTTTTCAACCTTTCTTATTTATTATTGTTCATTCAATTCTATACACTATAACAGAATACCACAAAATCAGTATAGTCAAAAAACTTTACATTGTAAAGGGGACAACTATTTAATTCTGCGGTATTCATATCTTAAGGTTTTTTATTATTCAAAAATATTTTCCATTTCGGCAGCAAATTCTTCTCTTGGAACATCTTTATGACGCTGGATGCAGAACTTGTAATTAACCTCATAAGGGTTTACATCGCGTAACTTGAATCTTAAATTTTCTAAACTTTCTGCAGATTTACTGTTGTAATGACCTAGATAAAACTTATAATCAGATTTTGGAGATGAAATAAAGACATCGTAAACTCCGCGAATATAGACTTTTGACTGAACAGCATCAAGTTGTGCTGACAAAGGGAACCCCTTCATTTTGTCATTAATTGCACTCCAATCGCCTTTTACGTATTTACCCTCGACTTTTGAAAATACTTTTTCAAATTTTGGAGATATAAAACCTGTAAAATTTTGTCTTTGTTTATTTTGATTGCAAGAAATTGGTTGAATGTTCATAACTTAAACCCTTTCACTTGTATTTTCATTCGTATTTTTATCTATGTCTTTTGTTCCCGGGAACCCGTCAGATCCCGTTCTCCATTTTGTATAAGCGTATTGAGCTTTTGGAATTATTGTTGACAAGAACAAGGCTGATACACCAAATCCGGATATAATATTGAAGGCATTACATCTCTTATTGGATTTTTCAACTCTCTTAACGATATCGGAGGTCAATTCGTTGATTCCTTCTTTCTTAGCTTTATTTATCATTGATTCCACATACAATTCCGCGTTCTTTTTAACCTTGTCTATAGATGATTGACTTATAAACTTAAATGGCGCAAATACATCATCACCCAATGCGATATCGTACAATTCTTTTAGATATTGAGGATTGTTGATGGCACCGCCTCTAAATAAGTCATTAATTTGACCTTTAGTTAAGATTCCGACACCTTTGACTTTTGGCTGCAGTTCAGACATAGCTCTTGCTACATCAATAAGATCTTCTCTGCCGGAAGCTTTGAGTGCTTTTTCTATATCGGCAAGATTTGCGGTATCTTCTTTAATTAAGGCAGATATGTTGTCAGGAACTTTTGCATTCTTGTCACCTAAAAGACCTTTTTCCATATCTTGTAATGTCATATTTTTATTATTTTCCAGAACTTGATTGATATAATCAGCGGTATATTTACCGGAAACAGAATCTAATCTGGAAGTTCTATAACCTTTTGGTTTGTCATTATGTTGTTGCAGCCAATTCAATCCCTTATACATCAAACCCATGTTAAACGTATAGAAGAAGATTGAAGATGCGTCTCTTATAGCGATTTCTGCGCGTTCGTCATTGTTACGAGCAGAATATGTTCTGCCGGCGAGGGTTCCAGCATCTATTGAGAGCAGTTTAAAGTTTCTGTTATTTTCGCAGAAATTAGCTAAAGTCAAAAGACTCTGTGCTGATCCGAAAGATACCTTTCCGTCATTAGTTGATTGATTTTTATCATTTGGAGTTACATTATCCTGAGTTTTATTATCCTTAGAGGTTTCTTGCGGTTTATTTCTGTGGTACCAACGTGTAATTGCCTGGTTGCATTTAGGAACTATAAATCCGATGAATGCGTTTACAACAATAACTCCGGCTATAGCCTGAGCAAGCTTGAATCCGGCAATCTTATTTTCTGTAATCTTGCTGCCTTGTTTTTTCATCATATCAATGAAGTTGTCGAGAGGTTTTCTAACTTTATCTTTTTCAAGTGAGAATCTTTTATCTTTTGTATCAGGCAGACTCAAGAATTTTTTACCTACTTTGTTAAATATCCAGTTGAAAGCCGGGATACCGCCGAGCCAGAACAGAGCTCCTGAAAATTCTTCAGTAATACGCTCTCTTGCCTCATCGAAACCTCCGCGTTTATAAGCTTGAAAGGTTCTTCCTGCTTCAACAAAACCTTCTAAAAGTATAACAGGAAGGTATGAATTCGGGTTTGCAAGACGCTTTACAATGTCACGGGAAGTGTATTTTTTAGATGCACGACTCGCCAAATTTTTTATTGTTTCGGTATTTGGGGTAATAAGCTTTATCATTGAACATTCCTTCACACTTTTTGTTAAACATCCTGAATAATTTTTATTGCCATATTTCAAAGTTTATTTAATATTTTTTAACAAATGCGCATTATCCGGCAAAACCTGTGTCGTCAATCAAATTTACCAAATCATCTGCAGCAGTTGTTGCCAAAAGATCGCAACGCTCATTATAAGGATGTCCGGCATGACCTTTTATCCAATGAAAAGTAACCTTATGAGGTTCCATTGCTTTCAGGAGTCTTTTCCATAGATCAATATTTTTAACGGGGTTTTTGGTATTTAATTTCCAATTTTTAGCAAGCCAGCCCTCTATCCATTTTTGATTAAAGGCATCGACAAGATATTTTGAATCTGATTGAATCTCAACAATACAAGGTCTCTTTAAGTTTTCCAGACCGACAATTGCACCAATGAGTTCCATCCTGTTATTTGTTGTAACTCTGTATCCGCATGAAAACTCTTTTTCGTGTTTTTCCCCTTTAGAATCAACACAAACAAGAATAGTTCCATACCCTCCGGGCCCCGGGTTTCCCCGAGATGAACCGTCAGAATATAAGTTGACTTTCACTCTTTGTTCTTCCATAAATTTCATTATACACGAAATAAAAAGAAAAGGCTCCACAATTGATGGAGCCTTAACATTCACCTAACCTACTATTTTTTCTAATTTACCTATTTATTACGAAGAATCAACTATACATCTTTATTCTGTCGGCATTTCAAGACCGTCTTTTTTAAGCTGCTCAGCCAACTCTATGTAACTCTTGCCCGTATAATCCTTACCTTTACGTCTGCAAGTAAATACAACATCGTTACCTTTGAGTTCTGCTTTTATCCCTGCCGGCATTTTTGTCATTTTTTTTGCCGGTTATATCTTTATAATCTTGCATGAAAATCTTTTTCGCATCATCTATTTTCTTTTGTTTTTCGGCTTCTTTTGCGTTTTCAGCATAAATTTTTTCTTGTTCTTTGTCTTTTACTTCTTGGTCTGCTTTATCGCGCAAACCTTGTTCAAGTTTTTTCATCTTATTTACAAGAGTATTAATTGCCTTTTGGATTTTGGTATCATTTCGCCAACCCCAGAAATTTTGAATAAGTGAAGATCGAGCTGCGGTTATTTCATTTTGAACCTCTGAAAGGATACCGTCTTTTTCAGCTCTTTCCGCCAGCAAATCAATTATTTTTCCGCCAATTTCTTCTTTTTGATCACCTTCACAATCGTCCATTAACGATTCTATGAAACCATCTTTGTCATCTGCATAGTAACCTTCTTTGCCGATTGTTGAATTCCAATGATCAAATAGTTCTATAATATTATCAGCATTTACTCTTTTTGAATTATTGATTATATTTTTTAGACCACTGCCGTCTGATTCATCGTATTTTGTACCCCAACCATCAATAGCACGTTTTATAGCTATTGCAGCATCACACATAACACGTCTATCTGTATCGGACATTTCTCTTGTAGCCGGAATTTTTCCTGAGTTCTCGTTGCTTGTGCCGTCAGTATCGTTTGATCCATCTGTATCATTTTTGTTGGATGAATTGGTATTATTTTTTATTTGGCTTAGAGTTTCATCAGTTTCTTTTAGTAGTTTTTCGCATTCCTTTTTAATAGCATCTAATTCTTCATTATCTTTATATACATCTTTGCTTGTGGCATTCTTTTTAATTGCTTCTTCAAAAAACTTTTCCTTTTCTTCAGCTTCAATTTTCAATTTTTCAAGAGCATCTATTTTTTCCTGAATTTTGGCCAAATCATCAGCAGATAATTTGCCGTCTTTATTTTTCAGCAAGTTCTCCAAATATTTAATCTTTGCATCTAAAGAAGTTACAAGCCCTTTTGCTTTATCTATACTACTTTTATGAAAGTTATTATTAAGTCCATTTACAGCTTTATTAGTAATATCTTCAGTGTTGCCGCCTGCAGCACCACAATATGTCCTATAATAATTTGCAGGATCAATTATTCCGTTATTCATCCCAGTCCAACCATTTGCAAGCATAGCTCCTATCGGACTTGTAGAATAGTTATTAAGAACTAAAGAATTGTAGTTTCCATAACTGTAAGCGCCTGTGTATGGATAGTTCATTGCCCACAAAGATGGACTGCCAGAACCTGCTGTTAGTTGTGAATTTAGATTCATTGGATACATTTCTTTAATTCCCCTAATTTTTATCCCCTGTACTTATATAAAAAAATTTTTTATTACAGAATTGCTTTTTTAAAGCAGGTTCAATTACATCTGAGTTAAAAAAACAATAACCATAAGGAATTTCAAGGTTAACAAAACTTAATAATAAGAAATATGGAGGAACTATAGCAAAAATTGAGTTCCTATAACTATACGGTGACTATCAGGGGAATTCTGGTTCATACAGAACACGTAATTAAAGATAAAACGTATTGCCTGCCCCTTTACAAACCAATTTACACCGGCAGTTATCTCTCGCCGCAGGTCGTTGATTTTTGATTTATCCGGATCAAACTGGTCATATCGAGCTACAATTTGAACTTTAGGGGTAATTTTATAACCAATTGTACTGTAAAATCCCGATGCTCTTTTGTCGCTTACATAGTAGCCATTGTAGCCATCTGCGGCTGCACATTCGAAATTCGCAAATAATCTTTTGTATTTGTAACCTACATACAGACCGCCAACAGTATATCCATCTTGATTTTTACCGGTATTTATACCGCCGCCAACTGTCAATTTTCCATATCTTCCATCAGTTTTTCCAAGCGGTTTCAAATTCACCCAACCTGTGAATTCACCTCCTGGGAAAAATTCGTGAAAATTCCTATCTGAACTACTTGCACCTATACTGTAATCTACAAGTGAATAATCTCCGATTATTTTTGCACCTGTAGCTCTATTATTACCAAATGTTCTGGAAATTTGCGAGCGCGAAGCAAGCGGTAAAATGTAACCACTCATTGAGCCTTCAAAACCCGTTGAATTACAAGAATGGCCTACAATAACTTTGTGGTGAGGAATTCTGTTATTTACCAAATAGGCATCCGCTACAAAACTTTGCATATAGTTAAGTCCCTTTGAAGGGCGCAAGTTGAACAAAACTTTAAAATCAGTTTGATTATCGGCAAATTTTCCAAGGGCACCTATTTGTGTAAATCCGAAGTCATACTCCGTTGAATCATATGTAAATTGATCATAATGAGACGAAAAATTCATATTAAGTTTACCGCTAAACGCTCCTATAGTCTGAATCTTTCTAATCGGACCCCTTTCAAAAAACATAGTTGTTTCATTCTTTAAAAGGTATGACGGCATGTCCGTTCTCGTAATTTCTTGTTTCATTATACGCGCAAATAATGGTTCTTCAGATTTAATAAAAGCTTCTTTTGGCATTCTGTTAAAGTTATCAAAAATTGTGTATTCCACTTCCATGCTATCGTCAACTTCGTCTTGTATCAACACGAAATTTTTATTATCCAAATGGTTAACGGTGTCATTTGTCTCAGTAATGGTTTCGTGCATTTCTTCTATCACAGAATCATAATCGTTTTCAATAACATTAAGTTCTTCTGCACAACAAGATAGGCTCGCGTACGAAAAAAACATTAACATAGCTATTAAATTAATTCTAAGAAATTTTTTAATCATCATTCAAACTCAATACTGCCATGAACGCCTCTTGCGGAATTTCGACCCTTCCAACCGACTTCATACGTTTCTTACCTTTTTTCTGCTTTTCAAGAAGTTTACGTTTGCGAGTTATATCGCCCCCGTAACACTTGTCCAAGACATCTTTTCGCATTGCTTTTATATTTGTTCTTGCTATAACTCTGCCTCCAATAGCCGCCTGCACAGGAACCTCAAACAACTGTCTCGGAATAATTTCTTTTAATTTAGCAGTAAGTTTTTGTCCAATATAAAAAGCACTGGAATCATGACAAATCACCGAAAGTGCATCTACAACTTCTCCTGCCAACATTATATCAAGCTTTACAAGTTTTGAACGCTTGTAATCCTTGAATTCATAATCCAAACTTGCATATCCCTTTGTCCTTGATTTTAATTGATCATAAAAATCTGTGATAACCTCATTTAAAGGTATTTCATATTCAAGATTTACTCTGGTTTTATCAAGATAAGACATATTTTTAAATATTCCCCTCTTATCTTGAGAAAGCTCCATCAATGTTCCAACGTAATCCTGCGGGGTTATTATCGAAACTTTTACGTAGGGTTCCTCGATGTAATCAATCAACTGAGCTCCCGGCAAATTGGCAGGATTGTCAATATCAAGAACTTCCCCATTTGTCTTGTGAACCTTATAGACAACTGATGGGGCTGTAGTTACAAGGGTTAACCCGTATTCTCGCTCAAGTCGCTCCTGGGCAATTTCCATATGCAGCATTCCCAAAAAACCACATCTGAACCCAAATCCCAATGCCGAAGATGTTTCAGATTCAAAAGTTATACTGCTGTCGTTTAGTTTTAACTTTTCCAATGCCTCTTTTAAATCTGCGTAATCTTCATTATCAACCGGATACATCCCCGAAAATACCATTGGCAAAGCTTCTTTATATCCCGGCAAAGGTTCTTTTGCAGGATTATCAACCGTCGTCAAAGTATCTCCAACAAATCGTGTCAATTCCTTTATGCTTCCAGCAAAATAACCAACATCCCCACATGTCAGTTCATTTACAGAAACTCTCGCCGGGGTTTGATATCCAAGTTCAATTACATCATACTCCTTGCCGGATGCCATAAAACGTACTCTGTCGCCAACTTTGATTTTCCCATCCATAATTTTAAAATGACAAACAGTACCTAAGTACTGATCATAAGCACTATCAAACACAAGCGCCCTCAAAGGCTTGTCTGAATTATCCTCAGGAGGAGGGATTAACTCTACAATGGACTCTAATACCTCATCGACTCCTTCGCCGGTTTTTGCACTGACAGGAATTGCTAGGGAAGCATCAATTCCTAAATCTTCTTCAATTTCAGCTTTCACCCGCTCTACATCCGCCGACGGCAAATCAATTTTGTTTATGACAGGAATAATTTCTAAATCTTGTTCTATCGCCAAAAATACATTTGCCAATGTTTGTGCCTCAACCCCCTGAGTGGCATCAACAATAAGTAAGGCGCCTTCACACGCAGCAAGAGAACGTGACACTTCGTATGAAAAATCAACGTGCCCCGGAGTGTCTATAAGATTTAAGACATATTTTTGACCGTTACGTGCTGTATAATTCATCCTCGCAGAATTGAGTTTAATCGTAATTCCACGTTCACGTTCAATGTCCATTGAATCCATTATTTGGTTCTGCATATCGCGCTCAGCTACAGTCTGCGTTTTTTCCAGTAATCTGTCTGCAAGCGTAGATTTGCCATGGTCAATATGTGCTATTATACAAAAATTTCTTACATTGTCTCTCGTCATAATAAAATTATATATTAAATAAAAATTTATATGTGTAAATTTTTATGTTGAAATGTTTTAGTCTTGTATACTATTTGCAATTAAACATAGAATATTATATAATATTTGCGGCGATTACACAAAATTTGATAGGGAGTAAATTTATGACAGAAGAAGTTAGAGCAAGTCACATTTTGGTAAAAACAGAAAATGAAGCCAATGAACTATTGAGCAGAATAAATTCAGGAGAAAACTTTGAGAATTTGGCTCAAGAAGTTTCAATGTGCCCTTCAGGAAGAAGCGGCGGAGATTTGGGGTTTTTTCCAAAAGGAGTCATGGTAAAAGAATTTGAAGATGCTGCTTTTTCCCTTGAAAAAGGTCAAATTTCACAACCTGTTCAAACCCAATTTGGTTGGCATTTAATAAAACTTGTTGACAAACACTAAAGGTCATTATGAATAATAAAATTGCAGAAGCCCGCGAATTTATGAAATTAAACGGTCTGGATTTTCTTCTGGTTAATTCAACAAATGAATGTCTTGTTGAATATAATGAATTAGACGAAAATTCCAGATATGCTTTAACTGGCTTTACCGGCTCAACAGGAGATGCAATTTTGTCAAAGGATAAACTTTATCTTTTCGTTGACGGCAGATATCATATTCAGGCAGATAACGAAGTTGACAAAAATATCGTTACTGTCGTTAAGCTCCAGACCGGACAAAATTTTATTGATGAATTTGCAAAAGTTTTGGATAATGATTCTACTTTAGGAATTTTTTCAAGGAAAAACAGCCTTGCCAGATTTGAAAAGTTGGTTCAAGCCTCATCTGCAAAGAACATAAAAATAATATTCTTAAAAGAAGATCCTTTTTCTAAGCTAAAAAGGGAGCCCGTTCTTGGTCTAAAAAAAATTTCAAAAACACTAACTGGCAAATCTATTGAAAGTAAACTTGAAAAAATCTTATCAGAAATTCCTGAAGATAGCGCTATTCTGGTAACAAACCTCGAAGATGTGTCCTACCTCTTTAATTCGAGAGACTTCTCAAAACAATATTCATCAAAAATTATTGCAAAAGCATTTATTTCGCACAAAAAGGTATTGCTTTTTACTCCGGATAAAGCTGAACAATTTGAAAAATATATAAAATCTTTTGATGGCGAAATATACATAGATAAGTCTACAATATCATTATATGATTACGAATTAATAAAAGATAAGGCCAAATTTTTCTATACAAACCCTATTGCAAAAATGCGTTCGGTTAAAACACAAGAAGAATTGGACCATTACAGTAAATGTTTTCAAATGACAGATAAAACTATGTACGCAATAAGAAATTACATAGAAAATGGTGAAAATTTGTCAGAGTATGATATTGCAAAGAAATTGGAAGAATATATCTATGAATATGGTGCAAAGAGTTTAAGTTTTAAATCAATCGTTGCAATCGATCAAAATTCTGCCCTGGCTCATTATTCAAAAACTGATAAGGATGTAATCTTAAAAGATGGAGGGTTAGTTCTTATTGATTGTGGTGCATACTATGATGGCGGGCTTGCAACCGATATAACACGAGTGTTCGTAAAAGGACAACCAAATGAACTCCAAATAAAGGTTTACACTACAGTTTTGAAAATGTTTCTTGCCGCATATAACTATGAACTAACTAAAGAAACATCAGGCTATGAGATAGATGAATTGGCCAGAAAAATAGAGAACGAAAACAAAGTTGAAGGATTTGAATTTAATCACGGATTAGGCCACGGAATAGGAATCAGTGTACACGAATATCCGCCAAACTTAAGCAAAAATGAACTTGCCAAAGTTAAAATAGAAGATAACATGTGCTTTACTATTGAACCCGGACTATATTGTGCAAAACATTTTGGAGTAAGACTGGAAAACTCTTGTTTCAGGCAATATGGTGTTATAAATTCATTTACAAATATGTGTTTTGAGAAAAAATTAATCAATTTTAATATGTTATCCTCCAAAGAAAAAGAACAGTTGAAGGAGTTTAGGGTATTATGATCGAAATAAACAGTGTAAATAATGAACTGGTCAAGGAAACTGCAAAGCTTCAACAGAAAAAATTCAGAAATCTTGAAAACAAATTTATCCTAGAAGGTTATAAGGTCATAAAAGAGGCTTTCGATTCCAATATAAAAATAGACAAAATATTTGTTCAAAAAGGCTTTGAAGGCAAATATTCTTTTTTAAGGGAAAAATTAATTCTCACAACAGAATCCGTTTTAAAAAAAATTTCAACAACGGACACCCCTCCTAATGCCGTTGCTATTGCATATCAAAGACATTATACTATTGACAATGTTAAAAATTTAAAAAAATTTGTACTGCTTGAAAATATTAAAGATACCGGAAATCTCGGTACTATAATAAGAACGTCTACTGCTTTTAACGCCGATGCCATTATACTTTACGGCAAAGAGTCTGTTGATTTGTATAATCCAAAATGCGTACGTTCTGCGGTTGGTAATTTATGGAAAATTCCTGTTATAACAATTCAAGATTTCGAGACTTTGAAAAAATATTTTTCCGGGTATAATCGCATTGCAACTCTGCCAAAAGCAAGCAAACTGCTAAAAAATTTTAAAACAGAATTACCCGTTTTAATTATGTTTGGCTCAGAAGCCGAAGGGTTGAGCGATGAGCTTATAGATTTTTCAACGGATTCTGTTAAAATAGAAATGAAGGATAACGTAGAATCACTTAACTTAAGCATTTCTTGTGCCGTTATTTTATATAAATTATTTTTATAATACTTAATTTATTGTAACAAGTGAATTGACAAACGAACGTATTTCTACTTTAATACAGTAACAGAAAGATTGTATTATGACAAAAAACTTTTCAAAAAAATTGATGATGATGTGCATGTGTGCTGGTAAAGGCAGACAGGCATAATTTTTGTCAGTAAAAAAGGTTTACAAAAAAGAGCGGTCTGTTTAAATAAGTTAAACAGACCGCCTTTTAATTAGATAAGAAAGAATAAAAATGATATCACTGTTAAATAATCAAAATACATTTACTTCAAAAGAAAAAATAATTTCCGAACAATTTAGCAAAAATGTAAAATTACATAAAGCGTTTATAAAATCACAAGAAAACTTATCCTCAACAAGGTTTATACAAAACACTGTTACAAACTGGGTTCCAAAAGCTGTATTTGCAAGAAGTTTGGCCGATCTTGGCGATATAACTTTTCTGGAATTCTTTGAATCTATAATATTTTTCTTTGCATACCCGCTATTAGGAGAAAAAATCGCCAGAAATAAGATATTTTCAAAATTTTTACCAAAAGAAAATCGCCAAGAATTAAATAAAAACCTCGCAAGAAGTGCAGATGACCTATTAAAGGATTCAAAGCTTGTCAAATCCGGCGCATCTAAAAGGTTGTTGCCTGTAAAAGCCGCAATCATTCTCAGTTGTGCAACAATTCCGGCTTTAGAATATGGTCTGAGTTTTGCCAAAAATTTATTTACCCTCAAAGTTTTTAAAAAAAGTAACTTTAATAATATTGCAAGTCTTAATAAATCAGAAGGTGAAACTTCAGAACAACAAGAAAGAGTAAGAAAAAGTGCGATAAAAAACCTTAAAAAAGTAGGAATTTTTTCCGGAGGATCAATTTTGGCAAGTCTCTTACTAGCAGGTTACGGTCATAAATCAAAAATTCTTCAAAACATTAGTAGAGTTATTCTTCAGCCGGGGCTTGAAATATCAAAAGTTCTAAAGATTAAATCGCCTAAGGTTAAAAAGGTCCTTGACACATACATAAATACCGATTTCAACTTTTCCAACGGAAAGTTTAGCCTTGGGAAAGGCCAGCTTGCAATAACTGCTATAACCGGACTTTTAGGATACAGTGCTGCCGCAAACGACAGAGGGAAACTTGATAAAAAAGAAGTTTGGACAAGGGTTCCTGTTGTAATGCTTTACACAATATTCGGAAGTGCACTGTTTGATAATGCATTCAAAAGAATTCTCTATAAACAAGGCAAATATCCGGAACTTATACAAAAAGATGCTAATGGTGATTTTAAAGATGTCCCAGCCCTAAAAGATCTTCCTGAAATTGCACAAAAAATAGCCAAGAAAAATAACTCTAATTATAACAAAGAACTGGAAACACTTATCAAGCAAAAATCTAAAATTATGGCGGTACCATATGGCTTTAGCCTTATATTCATGGGTTTTTTACTTGCGGGAATCTCAAGAATCTGGACTCAATACAGATATAACCACAGCAAATAAATCTATGAATTCGATTTGATTTCTTTTCTCCATTGGTATAAAAAATATATTCCCAAAAAGAAGTATGTCATCCACATCAGAACCGTTGCAAGGCAATTGGAACCGTTCATATAAGCTCCTATCCACATTATTGCAGAAAGTCCGTTTACAACAAACCAAACATACCACTGCTCCATGCATCTTTTTACAGTAAGCAGCAGCCCTAATATCGAAAATATTGATGTTATTGAATCAAATACCGGGTTTGCATCATTAAGACTCAACAATACAAAATAAAGACAAATAACGGCTAACATTGCCGATAAAAAATATATAATTCTCTTTTTTGAACTCAAACAAGTTTTATATATTTCTTGTTTTTCTTTATCTAAATGAGACCTCCACCTAAAAATCCCAATAATTTGCATTGGCATGCAATACAAAAGATACAACGCAAGATTTCCCCAAAACGCATTGCGATAAGAAATATATGAATAACAAAACGTTCCGATTAACCCTACAAAATAACAGGATATCTTCCCTTTACCCGCCAAAATTGTATAACCTATCCCGCAGATTGCAGAAATCAAAGCGATTTTATTGTCGTGCATTACGAATGATAGGATAATGATAAAAATTAATATGGCAGGAAAAATTACTCTCTCATATTTTCCCCAACCGTTAAATTCTTTTCTAATAAACTCTTTAATTTCCATCAACGATAAATCCTGTTGCCGGTCTGTTTGTCAAAAAGATATATATCGTTCTCATCAATACTTATTTCTATTTTATTACCAACCTTGTATTCGGAATCGAGTTTTGCACAAGATCTTTTATTCCCGATATTGAAATAAACAACTTGCTCACTACCCAAAAGCTCTTTCATATCGACATCAACTTCAAGTTTTATCTTACCACCCGTAATCATTTTTTCAGGCCTGATACCTACAGTATAATCACCTATGCCTAAAATATTTCCGTCAATAAAATTCATCTGAGGAGATCCGATAAATCCTGCAACAAATGTGTTTGCAGGGTTATTGTAAATATTTTCAGGGGTATCCGCTTGTTGTATTTTACCTTCATTCAAAACAACAATTCTATCCCCCATCGTCAATGCTTCAGTCTGATCATGAGTTACATATATAAATGTTGTCTGTAATTTTTCGTGTAATTTCTTTATTTCAGAACGCATTTGGACTCTTAATTTTGCATCTAAATTTGAAAGTGGTTCATCCATCAAAAAAACTTTTGGATTTCTAACTATTGCACGACCAAGCGCAACACGTTGCCTTTGACCGCCTGATAGCTGTTTTGGTTTTCTATCTAAATATTCACCCAAATCAAGAATTTCTGCGGCTTCTCTTACTTTTTTGTCAATAGTATCTTTGTCAACTTTCCTCATCTTTAGACCAAAGGCGATATTTTCTCTAACCGTCATATGCGGATACAATGCATAGCTTTGAAAAACAAAGGCAATGTCTCTATCCTTTGGATGAACTTCATTAACGCATTTGTCACCAATATATATTTCACCTGACGTAATATTTTCTAGGCCTGCAATCATTCTCAAAATAGTTGATTTTCCGCAACCTGAAGAACCTACAAGAACAATAAATTCCTTATCTTTTATCTCTAAATTTATATTATTTATAATTTTCTTCTTATCGTAAACTTTAACTAAATCTTTTAATATAACATTACTCATTATCTATATCTTTATCCTTTGCAATCGGTAACAATATCGTAAAAGTTGATCCTTTCATAATTTCTGATGACATTTTTATAACACCACCGAGTTTGTTTATAATATATTTAACAGTTGACATCATAACAGAATGCGCTATGGCCTTCTTGTTCGAAGATTCCATTAAAGCATAGGGATTAAATATATTTTTCATTTCGGTTGATGATATTCCCATTCCTGTATCTTTAATTTTTATTTTTACATAATCCGAATTTTCTTCATTTACGTAACGATAAACCCCGGAAGATTGAATATCAATCATTTCCGGCGTGGAAACTTCTATGGATATCACCCCGGCTTCAGTTAACATAAGGGATAAATTAATAATTTTTTGTAGCGCAAGTCTAATTGCACTTTCATCAGAAAAAATAGTTTTTGATTTCAAATTTTCTACATCGACAGTAAATGCAAGCTTTTTCCCTTTAAGATTCAATTCATACTCGCGACAAGTATTTTGAACCATCATGGCGATATCAAATATTCTTCGCTTTATCTTGAACGCAGAAGATTCTACAAAAGAAAAATCGAAGAAATTTTCAAGATAATCCAATAATTCCTTTGAATTCTTATTTATTATTTGTAAATATTTTTCTTGCTTTGCAGTTAAACTTTCTTCCTTAACGGAATCAATCATTGCCTGGGAAAATCCGACAATAGACTGCAATGGAGATGTAAAATCTCCGGAAAGTTTATATAACAAAAGATTTTTTTCTTTATTCATCTGACCTGTTTTTTCAGATTGGGATAGAATTGATGTCATATTTGTTGTATCTCTTAATGTTACGAAATATTGCATACCATATCTTTTTGCATTAATTTCGACGAAGAACTCTCTATTTGAAGGGGTTATAGCACCTGTTACAATAGAAGTTTTTCTAACGTGAGACTTTTCAGCCAAATTTATTCCATCAACAACTATATCCTCAAAATTCACACCCAAAATGCTGGCTCTATCTACCCCAAAAAGGCTCAATGCCCTATTATTAACCCATGAAACTGTTCCATCCTCCTCCACAATAAATACAGCATCAGGTAAATTTGTGAGGACTTCTTTTGTATTAACTGTACTAAATAAATTTGAGAAATTCATAGGTTGCATTACTTTCTATCATGTTATATAATGAATAATAACATAAAATTTCGTGTTCAAAAAAAATATATTAAATTTTGTAATTTTTTGTTTACAAACTAGCAAAAAAAAATTTTTTCGGGGTTTAGTATAACAGACCAACGCGAAATGATAGATAAGCATAAGAGTAAAGGATGTGATCTATGAGAGATTCAGTTGATAAAATTAATAGCGGGCTGAACCAGCAACCACTAAAAACACAAAATACAGATAGTATAAAAGAAATTAAAGACGAAGAATTGAAATCTTCTACTGAACTTGAATCATCAAATGAAACAACCGATTTGTCAAAAATGCCATCAGAAGTGTTGGGCCGTTCACAAGTAGCAAAAGATAATATAGAGAATGATATGAAAATTTTATTAGAAAACCCGGATGTAGTAGAAAATTCAAATAAATTTTATGATATGGCAGAAGAAGTTCTCCGTGCAAACGGTGATGAACATCCTGCTGAAAATGCCGCTGTTTTAACAGAAGCTTTTAGAAAAGAATTTTTATCTAAATAAAAAATTTATCCAATCCTTTCTAAAATTCAAGGGTCATATACTCTTGAATTTTTCTCTTTTAATTTATTATATGTTAAGATACTCCTGCCCTAATCTTAATCAACAAAATCCATTCTCATAAGGTTCCCGGAAAATTTATCATAAGTGAAATGCAACTTATCGTTGTATAGATCAAAAATTTTACG
>CADBQW010000080.1 GCA_902796925.1 uncultured bacterium
AAAAACTCCCCAGGTTGGACTCGAACCAACAGCCTACCGGTTAACAGCCGGTTGCTCCGCCATTGAGCTACTGAGGATTATTTTATTCTCTTGCGTTCAATCAACGCATTTCTTTATTCAATTGTCAATCCCCAATCGCGGAGCAACTCTTGCTCCGAATTTTTAACTGTCGCTCGGCTCACCGCCTCGCTGGAGCTACTGAGGATTATCTCACTTTAATTCGCAATATCAGTATATACCAAAAATTTTTAATTGTAAATACCCTTTTTAAAAAATTTATGATAAATTTTCTGTATCTTCAATTTTTGATAATTTTATGATAGTTTTAAAATCTTCATATTTGGCAGATAATTCACTAAAAGTACCTATATCAACTATTTCACCATCTTTCATGTATACCAACTTATTGCACGATCTTAATGTCGATAGGCGGTGAGCTATTGCTACTATTGTTTTTTCACCTTGTAGTTCTTTTAATACATCTGTTATTTCATTTTCACATACAACATCTAGTGAGGAAGTTGCTTCATCAAGTAAAATTATTTCAGGGTTGCGATATAGTGCTCGTGCGATAGAAAGTCTTTGTTTTTGTCCTTGAGAAAGTCCTGTTGTGCCTATAAATGGTTTTGCGTTTATGCCGGAGTCGTAATTTTGAGTTATAAAATCATATAGTTTTACATCTTTTAATACTTTTACAACTCGTTTTTCGTCAGGGGCTCCATCAGAACCCCAAATTACATTTTCCATAAATGACATGTCAAATACAGTTATCTCTTGGGCTACGTAACCTATTTTTTTTCGTAAGGCCATATATTGATTTCTATTCAAAATATTTCCGTCAATCAAAATATTACCGCTATCAGGAGGAAGCAACCCCATGAGAATGTCTGCTAATGTGCTTTTTCCCGCCCCGGATAACCCTACTATTCCTATAAAATCACCTTTGTTAATTGTTAAGTTTATATTTTTTAAGATTGGTTTATTTGTAACATAAGAAAATGAAACGTTTTGTAGTTCAATCTTATTGTTGAATGTTATAGGTAAAACTTTGTCCTCTATGCAATCTTTTATTGATTCAGGATTAAGAACTTCCCATCTTTTAATAGCTTGTCTTACAAAATTACGAGAAGCGTTTATGCTAATGATTGCAGATTGAATCCTATTTAGAGCAGGAGCAATTCTGAACAGTGCCGCTGCTATAACTGCAAAAGATGCAACTAAAACGGTATTATCCCCTCCATTCTTATAGGAAATGATTAGTCCAAGTAACAATACGGACAGCACAACAAAAATTTCAACTATATATGGCGGAATCGTTGCATAAAATGTCTGGTTAACCTGGATTTTTTTTAAATTATTTTCTGCGGAAAGATATTTGTTATAAAATATCTCCTCTGCAGAAAGAATTTTTATTCCCTTTATATTATAAATGTTCTCTAACAATATTTTATTATATGTTGACTGTATTGATGCAATTTTTGATGCGATTTCCGCAACCTTTTTTTTAAAAAGTTTGTTTTGTACAGACATACTAACTATAACAAAAATTGAGGTTATGATTGCCGCCATAGGGAATTTGATTAATAAGAATAAAATTATCATTAATATGATAATAGAATTCGTTATTATGTTTAACCCCCTAACTATGAAACCGTCAATTACGTAGGGAATGATCGTTCCTATGAAAAAATTCTTTTCCTCAGGAGAAATTGACATTAAATCTTTGTATGATGCAAAGGTATAATATTTCATCATTGTTTTTGCTATATCGCGTTTCCAGTATGTTGTAAATTTAGTTTGATAAAGCAATATTAAAATCATAAATATATTTTTGAATATGAATAATCCAAAAATTATCCCGCCCAAAATCAAGGCGAAAGACGATTCATTAATATTCGGAAAAAAACTTTGAGCCCAATCGTAAATTTTATAATTGTTTACGGTATTAGGTGAAATTATCACAAGTATAAAAGGGTAGATTAAAGCGACCCCCATTAATTCTAAAAATCCTGAAACCAAAGACATTAGGAAAAATATTCCGAATTTTAACATTTTTCCTTTTCCGTAATATTTTAAAAACTTAGATGTATTTTGTGCGAACACAGCCTCTCCTAATAATTTATTAAATAAATATTAAATCTGTTGTTAAATCACAACTTATACATTATAATATATCATAGAAATAGGAGGAATGTTAAATGTCGAATCCAATTTTAAGAAGGCACTTTAGAAAAGGTATGTACGATGATTACTATGAGGGTAATGATCGAGTATATGAAAGCGAGTTGGTTACAACTGAAGAACCAATGACAATTTCCGGGACAATAAATAAATTAGTTTTATTATTCTTGTTTCTGGTAATTGGTGCTTATTCCTCTTGGACTCAAGCAATGGCCGGAATGGCAGACAAAGTTAATATTTTAATGTTGACAGGAGTTCTCGTTGGATTTGTATTGGCGATAGTTATAGTATTCAAAAAATCAACGGCGAGATTTTTGGCACCAATTTATGCAATATGTGAAGGTTTATTCCTAGGCGGAATTTCTGCGCTATTTGAAAAGATTTATCCCGGAGTTGCAGTCCAGGCCGTAAGTGCAAGTTTTGTGGCATTTATCTCTATGTTGTTGTTATATAAGGCAAGAATTATTCAATGTACACAAAGATTTAATGCTGTTCTATTGACATTAATATCTTCAATTGCTTTGATATATTTGATACAAATTGTTGCAGGTTTCTTTGGTCGCAGTATACCTTTGATTTTTGAAAGTGGAGTCGTTGGAATAGGTTTTAGTATATTTGTTATAATTGTTGCGGCACTTTCATTTATTCAAGATTTTTATTTTATTGAGGAATCGTCAAACATGATGTATCCAAAATACTATGAATGGTTTGGTGCATTCGGTATTGTAATTACATTTGTATGGTTATATTTAGAATTGCTTAGGTTGTTTGCGCAACTCAATTCAAGAAGATAATTTCATCCTACGTTTGTGCAATTGAATAATTGCATGATTATATGGGTTGAACGAATAGGTTCAGCCCTTTTATTATATTAAAATTTGTAACGATATTATAAACATGTGAAATTAGGCGTGCCTAAAAGTTTTTTATATATTTGAAAGAGAGTATATAAACACATGGTCGGATTACCAAAAGCTAGTACATATCAACAAAAGGTTACCATCCACACCGGTAATGGTAATTCTATAAATGTGCCCGCAAACAAAGTTCATACGCAAAGTATGAGCGTGAAATCCGACGGTTCGGTTTTTGTAAATGACGGAAGGGCATACAGACCGAGATATACAGCACTGACAAAGCCTGATTATTCGCATATAAGGGCGAGAAATTCTGACGGATGGGATTTGAGATACCAAAATCAGATTAAAAATATGTTTGGTTCTTCGGGCAGAACTCAATCGAAAGGCATGAGTACTTTCGAAAAAGCCATGTTAATCACTGCCGGAATCGGAACGCTTGCCACTGCCGGAATCGGTATTGGTAAAGCAATCAGCAGTCTGTCAGATTTTGGCGGTTTTAATAGTGACGGCAAAGG
>CADBQW010000081.1 GCA_902796925.1 uncultured bacterium
CATCGCAAAAACCGCCATTTTTGTAAACTTTTGTGAAGGTCATTTTTCAACTATTTGAAATCCTCGAATTCCCCGCCCTGCGTGGCGGACTTACCTCCATTATATGTCACCCCCCCCCCGCGGGTCAACCCTTTATTAAGAAATTGTTACATTCCGTAGGTGTTAATACTTTGCACAACTTTCATCCACAGAGTCTATCTTTCCGTCAAAGTCGTTATCTACACCATCTGTGCAGGACCCGACAGATTCCGAACTTTCCGGCATTGGATATCGTTTTAGATAAACATCAGGAATTTTTGTCCACATATATTCAAAGAATCCTTTATAAAATTTTGTTAATTTAGAATTTTTAATTATTACACAATTTTCATCGTTTTTATTTTCGCCGCTTTTTGAAAAGTTCATAGAACCCAAAATTAAATAATTATCATCAATTATTATCGTTTTAGAGTGCATTTTCCCTGCGTAATTTTCAATTTTTACAGGAATTCCGGCTTTGCGAAGGATTTTAACCTTTGATCTTGATATTTTTGCGTTTGTTGCATCTGTTATTAATTTTACATCAACCCCTCTATTATGTGCATTAATTAGTGCTTGAGTTAATTCTTCGTGAGTTATAACAAAAATTGGGATATAGATATAGTTTTGGGCCTCTTTAACCAAAGGAATAATTTTATTTGTGATAACTTTATCTTGCGGTGAAAAATATATTGCATATTCACCCGGGTAATTTTGTGTTTCCTCGGTTTTTGCTTGGTGAAATTTTCCGTTGAACATTTGTTCAAATTCGTGTTCAAATATTTTTGCTGATCTTAGTGAATTTATAATGAGAACGGAATTGGAGTTAAATCCTGAAAAACCTGTACGCGAAAAATTCATAGAGCCTGTAAATACAGTAGTTTTATCAAATATTGCAAATTTATTATGCATAATTATTGACGATTTTACTTTTTCTTTTGAATAATCATTCTTTAATTGATTCTTATCAAAAGAAGATAAAAAATTATGTGTTTCCGGGTAAACAGTATTTTGGCCGGAGGAATTTACATCATAGACGATTCTTATTTTTACCCCACGATTTTTCGCATTTTCAAGGGCAGATATTACAGCAGGTATATTGTCAAAGCCGTATGATGCAATATCAATTGTACTTTTTGAGGAATTAATTAGTTGAACAAAGTTTTTACACATTGAAAAATTGCATTTATCATCAGGCTTTAGGGTGTTTGTATGGTCAGAAATTATTAGTTTAAAATTTCCGTCAACAATTTCATTAGGGTAATATTTCAGTATTGGTCTTGCATGAAAATCTTGTTTTGATTTTTGTTTCTTATACTTTGACTTATTCTTATAATCAGAACCTTCGCCCATACAATATTTACATTTTCTGCCTTCATGGATTATCTGTTTAAATGGAAGAATTACAGCATCATGCGAAAGTTTTCCGAATTTGCAATCAAGTTTATGAACAATTTTACTCTTGTGATTGTATATAACAAGATTCATCCTATTTATAATATCTTTTTGTTCTTTTGTTTTTTCTTCGTTCAGATTATTTATATTAAAGTTGTTTTTATCAAGAAGCTGTCCGTAGTCCTTATTACCTACATTTACATGGGCGTATGAGCATGTACTAGTTTTTTCGCCTGTAAAATTCAATTTTACATGTTTTTCTTGAAGGTTTTTCAACGCGAACTGATTTGCAAGGTACCAAAACCCTATAGTTTCAGTATCATTAATATCGAATTTATATGATTCTACATCTGCAACACAAATGGTTTCGTCAAAATCTTTGCGGCCATTTTTATTGATATCAACAACAATTGTATCCGGAGACACAATTTCTAAAACTTTTGATTCGTTTTTGCGATTATATTCCAACAAACAAAATGCTATAAATGCAAGTGTTAATAAAATTATTGTAATGTATTTTTTCATTGTCCAATTCTTTTGTAATTTGTCAATTCAAACCCCATGCGTTCTATAGAATCCTTTAGTTTCATATCTTGAGTAATTTTAAATTCATTATTTTTACGATTTCGATTTATGTATGGGTTAATTGAGATTTCGACTATGCAATCTTTTTCATTATCAATTGCCTCTAAACCTGATTCAACTGTCTCACAATCCATCATATTCCTGTATGCAGAGCCAATGAAATAATCGTTAGTTTTCAGATTTGCTGATTGAATTAACTTTTTATCCTTATTTGACAAGTGATTAATGATAAACAATCCAATCAAATTTATTGGGTAACGCAGGTTTAAGTGTTTTAACAGTTTTGGTATAAAATATAGTTCCTCAAATTGAGTTCTTACATATGGAATATTGTATTCCTGAGCGAGTTTTACGACAAGATTAAATATATTTGGTATTAGATGAATATTGTTCACCGAGGAAATATTGTCAATTTTTGTATGCGATAGAACTGTTTCAATTTGACAACGAAATTCTTTTTCGACTTCATCCATATATTCTTTCCTATAAGACTTTAGTCTTATTGAAAAAAATCCTGAATTGAATTTATTTTTTTTGTCAGTTAATAAATTATTTTTAGTTAATGCACAACCTTGGGTCAAATTCAATTGAATACCTATAGATAGGTTCGGACATTCCGGCAAAATTTCCTCTGTTGCGGCAGCGAAGGCTTTTCCGTTAGTCCTGAGGCTGGCACTTGTCAAGTAGCCATTGTTGTACCCGTCAAGTATTGCGCGGTTACTCTCCTTTGAAATTCCAAAATTGTCTGCATTAATTATTAATTGTTTAGTCATTGTTTTATAAGTTAATAAGGTGATAAGTTTACCATTCAATATACGTTAAATTTTTATTGGTTATGTAACTTTTGTTCTCTTATTTTCCTTCTACACCAGCCAATTCCCTATACATTGCCATATACTTCGCGGCACTTTTCTTCCAAGAAAAATCACTTTCCATAGCGGATTTTCTCATTGCATCAAATACGTATTTATCCTTGTATATATTTAATGCGGCATTAATAGCACCGACCATGGACCCTGAATCATAACCCCAGAATTTAAATCCGTTAGAATTATCCAGAGGGTATCCGCAAATAGTGTCCTCTAAACCACCGGTTGCCCTTACGATAGGTAATGAACCATATCTCATAGCAATAAGCTGACTTAGTCCGCATGGTTCAAACTTCGACGGCATTAAGAAGAAGTCGCTTCCCGCATAAATAAGATTTGCCAATTCTGCTTTATAACCTACATAACATCTGATATTTGGAGTGTTGTTTGATAACCATATAAATAAATTTTCATAATCCGAATTTCCGCTGCCTAAAAATACAAAATCAGCATTCATCCCTTGAAGTGCACCTTCTGCACCGCGAATAAGATCTATACCTTTTTGGTCAACTAATCTGGACACAAAACCAATCAAAGGCCTTTCCGGATTATATTTTAAACCAAATTTTTCACAAAGTGATTTCTTATTATCTGCCTTATATTTTGCGGTTTTAGCCTCATAATTTTTGAATATAGTCTTGTCAGTCTTAGGATTGAAAACTTTGTAATCGATTCCGTTCAAAATTCCAATGAGCTTACCCTGATTTGCTGCACCTCTCAAAGTATAATCCATACCTTCACCGTATTCTGAAGTTAGTATTTCTTTTGCATAATTTGGGGAAACCGCTATAATTCTATCGGCATAATTTATAGCGCCTTTCATCCAGTTTACAACACCGTAATGTTCACATCCCCACTGGTTAAATACTATGTCATGTCTCATATTTGCAAAATCTAAAATATCCTTGGTCCAAATACCTTGGTAAGCAAGATTGTGTATCTCAAAAACACTTTTGGTATCTTTCCAAAAATCATCAAACTTGTAGTTACTATGAAGATATAATGGCAACATTGCAGTATGCCAATCATTTGCATGGATTATATCTGCTTTGAAATTCAACGCCTTCGCATATTCCATGACTGCCAGTGAAAATGCAACATATCTTTCGTGTTCATACCTTGTATCCAACCAACGCGGATAGACTTCTTTAAAACAAGAGTAATACCAATCATTATGTATAAAAAATACATTTATATCAGTATCAGGTAGTTTACACATAAATAATCTGAATTTATGTCCCTGATTTCCAAAGGTTAACCACATTTCAGAATTTGGGAGTTCTTTTATCCCATATTTATTTGCATCAATGCAGCCGTGAAATGGTGTAAATATAGCGATTTCCGCATCTTTTTCAATATATTTAGGAAGGCTGCCCATTACATCGGCCAAACCTCCAGCTTTTGAAAATGGTGCCACTTCTGCTGATGCAAACAATATTTTCATTACAAGTCCTCTCTTTCTTTTAATATATCTTGAAGATTCTTATCTAACTCTGTTTCAACAGAATCTTCTTCCGGAACGTTTATTTCTGATGATGAACTCATCGGTTCTTCTTCAAAAGTAAATTGAATTCCATATTTATTAGCTATATATCTTGCTTGAGTGATACAAATTTGTGCCTTTTCAAATTCATTCATATGCATCATAACTTTATACATACGATACTTGAAAAGCATAATTAAATAATCACTCGTTGAAGAACTTTTTTCAAGCTGTATTAAAGAATTGTTTACAATTCCATACACAGTTTGATATTTTCCAAGCTTTAAATATATATCTGAAAGTAGTAACCAGGCGGCATAAAGTACTATTGTAATACCTTTGTTATTAACTTCCTTTATTATCTTATAAATTATATCTTTCGCTTTAACATAATTTTCTTTCATAATATAAGAATATGCAATCATCAAGTCGGCAAAAAGCTCAATACAATGGAAGTTAGCTTCGTGTGCATAAAGTTTTGCCCTGTAGATGTATTGCGCAAATTCTGATGAAGTTTTTGCTTTCAAGGTGAACGCTTTTATAAAATTATAAATAATTTGTGCAAAGAAATCTTCTTCATCCTTAAACATTTCAACATCAACATTGAATCCATGAATAAGAGCTTCCAACTGTATGAATATTGCATACGAAGACGGTATCTTTGAGTATGATGAACGTGTTAATTCAAGGAACTGTTGTATATTCCCCTGTAACATTAGTATATTTACGAGGGCAACGTATGCAAATGAATCAACAATAATGTGTTCAAAATCTTCGATATTGTAGGCCTCAGGTTTCAAAAGCTCAATTGAGCTATCATTTACCTCTGATAAGACCCTATAACCTACATTCATACTTTCATCTAATGCGCCTATGTTGAATAGAATTTGAATATGCAGCAACGACATCATATAAAAATATTGATTAAAGTTTGGCAAATTCGGAGATAGTGCAGAAGGTGGTAATAAAGCCATGATTTTATGCGAAAGTTCAAGGGCATTCATATAGTAGCCTCGGCGCATATTTCCCTGAATCATTTTATTGCATAAATTAATTACCCCTTCAACATTGTGGCCGGATTCCAGTTTTGCTAATGCATTATCAGCTATATCCTTTGATTTTTCAGGCAAATATTCGAGCATATTTTCTGAAATATCAACACATATTTTGGCCTGTTGGGTTTCAATTTCTTGGAAATTTTCCTCGGTTTTTATATTTTCCAGATTATCTAAAACTTTTTGAGCGCAATTCAGATACGAGGAAAAATCCCCAACTCTTAACGATATGTCAGAAAGAGTTTTCCATTCATTAAATTCTTCCTGTGATTTATCTAAAACTTTATACAAATAAGTTTTAATTATAGAAGGAACATCCGGCCTAAATAATTTTTCTAACATTAATATAGCAGTTTCTTTTAGATATATTGGACTTATAACTTTTAAAAGGCTCTTTCTCAGAGTTCTGTAATTAGGGAAATTAACACTATTGTTGTATACGTATATAAAACCTTTATCTTGTAATTTTGTTAAACATCTGTCAGTTTCAGGCATATTTAACAGTTGCAAAGTATTCATATCAACATAACTGCCCAACAGAACCATCGCCAAAAGTAATTTTGTGGCGTTCCCGTCATCTTGCAAAAGATTAATTCTTCGTTCGACCAACTTTTCGAGGCTTGAAGGAATTATAATGGTTTCTTCGTTTGAAATTTCTACAACATTTTTTCTTACTTTAAATACACCGGCTTCCAAAAGATATTGAACGGCAGTATCCAGGTATAAATTGCTTCCGCAGGCATATTTGGCAATCCTTTGGAAATAAAAACTGTCCATTATATTTTTGTATGCCTGCTTATTATCTGAAATCAGTTTTTCAAAAGAAGCGGGTTTTAACATTATTTCTGTATAATAAGGAGTATTCAGTAAAAAGTGCATGTCTTTATGAGGTGCATAATTCTTATCATAAGTTAAAATACAGCTTATTTTCATCTGTTCAAAACTTTTGAACAAATACTTCATCACCTCATAAGAACTCGAATCCATTTTATCGAAATCTTCAATTACAATCATGCTGTTAGGAATTGCTTGAAACAACGTTAAAAATATGTTGAAATAATCAAATCTAACCTTTGTAACATCACCATTTATATTTGCAGACATCGAAACGAGTTCTTTTATCAAACCATCTTTATCAATATTTTCAAAAACAGAATAATCGTTATTAACAAAAAGTTTAGACGAAACAGAGTATTCAAAAATCTTTGATATCAAGGTAGTGAAAAATGCGTATGGAGAATATTTCATCTCATCATAACAAGCAACGGTTATAATATTGCTGTATAAATTAGCCTGTTCAACAGTATTAACTATGTTTATGGAATATGGTTTGTATATATCACCGGCGCGAATTCCGATGATATTATTGGGGTAAGCTTGAAGTGCGTTAAGAAGATAAAATGGTAAATCTACACTTTCCGTTCTAATGAAAGCGCAACGCAATTCATCAAAATTAATGGTTTCAATGTCATAAATTGCATCAGGATCGTTAGCTTTAATTATTTCATTATTGGCTTTTTCTTCCAAACTTTCTTGTTCTATTAGCATATTTTGGACAAAATTAGGAATCTCTATTTCCTGTTCATCAAACTCTTGAGGGAGGTCGAATTTTAAAGATTCAGATATGTCAACTTCAAAAAATGTTTTAACTTCACCTTCTGCGAATGAATTTGTTAGAACTGAAACGGGATATGTGTTGCCTAAAATATCTGCAATATCAGAATCCGCAATAAGCTGATAGGTATTTAAAATCTTTTGTTCATCTTCTGAAGTTTGTTCGTGTAAAAGATTTATGTTATAACCAACATCAATATTATTAGGATCATCATTGACATTACGTTTAACTAAAAATGCATTACATTTTACGTAAGAATTTTTACGCACAGATAACTTGGCGTTCATCGTGAGAATTCGATTAAAAAGTTCAATAGAAGTTTTGATTGAATTCTCAACTGAAGATTTAAACGAATAGTCCTTATCAAACCTTATAACATAGGTTCCTTTGTATAGCTGGCGACGAACCTTTTTATTTTTACAAATTTCATTAATAATGGTGTCCAGATTCCCTTTAAATCTGTTAAATAGTTGATTTGATCCAAGTACTTTCCTTATATTGTCAATATTCGGAAAGTTCAATACAAGCATTGCAAAATCATCAGTATTTGCCTCGTTTAAAATAACGCTTTCTTCTGTAGAAAAACCACATTTTTTACATTTTTTATTTGCGGTTTGGTTTATTTTTCCGCAATTATGGCATTTGGTTATGATAACGTAACCACAGCGCTTGCAAGTATTTGAGGAGTTTACTGTTTTACAGACAGGGCAAATTAGCTTGAGTACCTTTTTGCAATTAGGACAAACCAGAGCTTTCTCATCAATTTCATAACCACACTTCGGACATTCCATAGCGAAATTGTAACACAGTAAATGAATAGTTACAAGAGGTTATTGTTGGAATTTATATACAAGTATAAGCCAAACTTTTATGCTTCTTATTCTTGCGGTCATATTATCTTATGGCCTTTTTCTCATCCTACTTGACAAAATTGGAAAATAGCAGTAGAGAGCGTTAAAACGCACGCTGCTTGTAGAGTATAATGCCATTTATGTCATTACCGTATTGCCCTATTAACTTATAAAACCAAAAGTACTAACCCTGCAAGAGCCATAGCCGGGCCAAAAGGTAAATATGTCAATTCCTCCGCTGATTCTTGTTTTATACCGGTTATTATTAATTTGCATAAATACAAACCTATCAGAGCCAATATAACTGCAAAGGTTATATAAAGCCCTCCGGCAGGTTCTACAATACCTTTAACAGACAAATATCCAAAAACTGCCGCATATAGAATAAATGCTGATAAAATTGCTAAAGTCAGGGTTTCTTTTTTAAGTACTAATTTTTTAATAAATATTGGTAAAGTAAAAATTACCTGTATAAA
>CADBQW010000082.1 GCA_902796925.1 uncultured bacterium
CGATGCTTATATCTCTGTTGTGGAATCATTGAAACATGCCGGCTATGCAAACCACGCATCTGTAGAAATTAAGTGGATAAACTCTGAGGAATGTGTTGATGAAAAAACTTGTAAAGAACTTCTCAAAGATCTTAATGCCGTTGTAGTTCCGGGAGGATTCGGAGTTCGTGGAATTGAAGGAAAACTTAACGTTATAAAATATGCAAGAGAAAATAACCTCCCATTTCTGGGTTTATGTCTTGGCATGCAATGTGCCGTAATAGAATATGCCAGAAATGTTCTGGGATTAAAAGATGCTAATTCAACAGAATTTGATGAAAACACACCTTATCCGGTAATAGATTTGATGTTAGAACAGAAAAATGTTCAAGGTTATGGCGGTACAATGAGGCTTGGAGCTTATGATTGCCACTTAAAAAAAGGTACAAAAGCTCAAAAGGCATATGGAGCAAATAAGATTTCCGAACGTCATCGTCATAGATATGAGGTTAATACAGAATATATTTCCCAACTTGAATCAGCGGGTTTGGTTTTTGCAGGCATGTCTCCGGACGGAATGTTGTCTGAAATTGTCGAATTACCGCAATTGGATTGGTTTGTGGCATCACAATTTCATCCGGAATTCAAGTCCGGGCCTGATGCTCCACATCCACTATTTAAAGGTTTAATTGATGCGGCAGTAGGTAAGGTAAAGAAATAAGACAATAAGTTAAATAATTAACTTATGTATTTACATAACCAAAGGAATAAAATATGTCAAATAAAATTCTTTTAATATATCCGCCATCACCGGTTTTGAACAGGGAAGACCGTTGTCAACAACCTACTGACAATTTAATTGTTATACCTCCCCTGCCGCCTACAGATTTGATGTATTTAGCTGCAATAGCAGAAAGTGTAGGTTTTGAGGCAAGAATTAGGGATTACTCTCAAGGAGGAGATTACAAAGCGGATTTGGAAGAATTTAGACCGGATTTTCTTTTGGTAAACGTTGCAATGCCGACACTTGAAAACGACTTAAATTCTATAAAAATTGCTAAGGAAATTTTACCTAAAGTAAAAACTATTGCAAAAGGGGCAACATTTTTAACTTTTTCCAAAAAAATTATGGAAGATAACCCTTCTATAGATATGGTTATAAGAGGGGAGGCAGAATATACGCTTAAAGAAATACTTGAGAATAAGCCGTATCAAGAAATTTTAGGTTTGTCATACAGAGATATTGATTTGGTGAAGGAAAACGAAAACCGCCCATTTATTGAAAATTTAGATGAACTACCTTTTCCGGCGCGTCACAGAGTAGACAATTCAATTTATCGCAGACCTGATAACGGAAAAGTTCAAGCAACAATAAAAGTTTCCAGAGGTTGCCCTTATCATTGCTTTTTCTGTCTTGCTACCCCAACTCAGGGTTCAAAAGTAAGAAAACGTAGTGCCGAAAATATTATTGCGGAAATAAAAGAATGTGTTGAAAAATACCATATAACGAATTTTCTTTTCTGGTCAGATATTTTTGATATTGATAGGGATTGGACTATAAATTTATGCAAAAAAATAATTGATAGCGGACTTAAAATAACCTGGTCCTCAAACACAAGAGCGGATACCGCGGATTACGAAATGGCAAAAATAATGTACGAATCAGGATGCAGGCTGGTTAGTATAGGTGTTGAAAGCGGATCTCAATACATGCTTGATAAAATGGGAAAAAACATTACTCTCAGTGATGTAAGAAAAACCGTTGCTTTTTTTAAAAAAGCAGGAATTAGAATTTATAATTATTTTGTTATAGGACTTCCCTGGGAAACGGAAGAAACCGTCGAAGATACAATAAAATTTGCGATAGAGCTTGATAGTGACTTTATTAGCTTTTACACGGCAACCCCGCTTCCGGGTACAAAATTTTACGATTATGTAAAAGAAAATGGGTTATTAAATGAAAACACAAGTTTTAAATCGGCATATTTTTATCCGGCTGTCAATACTCACTCACTTTCGAAAGAAAGAATTTTTGAACTACATAAATCCGCTATAAAGAGGTTTTATCTGAGACCCAAATATATTTTAAAAATGTTGTTAAAAATTCGTTCATTATATGAAATTAAGAGTTATTTTACTGCAGGAATAAGGTTACTGTTTAGGCGCTAGGAGAATGCTATGGATTTTCAACATTACACAGTGATGAAAAATGAAGCCGTTGATATAATGGAATGTTCACCGGGAAAAATTTATGTGGATTGTACCCTCGGAGGCGGAGGACATAGTGAATTAATATTGCAAAGAATACAACCTGACGGCAGATTAATTTCTTTTGATATTGATGACGATGCTATCCAAGCATCCAAAAAAAGGTTGAATGATTATAATAATATTACAATCGTAAAATCATCATACACGAATATTAAAAGTGTCCTAAAAGATCTGAATATTGACAAAATAACAGGCGGTGTTTTATTCGACCTCGGTGCATCATGCCACCAATTCAACACGGCTGAGCGAGGGTTTTCATTTTTAAAAACAGCACCCTTAGATATGCGATTTTGCAAAACTGCGGATTTTTCAGCATATGATGTTGTAAATACGTACAGCGAAGATGATTTAGTGAGAATTTTTTCTGAATACGGAGAAGAAAGATTTTCAAAAAGAATTGCAAAAAAAATAGTCGAGCAAAGAAAGCTTAAGCCAATAGAAACAACAACGCAATTGTCGGATTTAATAATAAATTCAACACCACATATAAAATCATCAATTCATCCGGCAACACGCGTATTTCAGGCAATTCGTATAGAAGTTAATCAAGAGTTAACAAATGTAAAAAATACATTGAATGATGTGTTGGATTTATTAGACTTTGGTGCTATAATAAGTGTGATAAGTTTTCATTCACTGGAAGATAGAATCGTGAAACACTTATTCAAGTATCATTCACAACGGTGTCACTGCGACAAGTCACAAATGATTTGCAATTGTCCGCCACCTATATTGGAACTAATAAACAAAAAACCAATAGTTGCGAGTGATGAGGAGATAAAAATAAATCCACCTTCCCGTAGCGCAAAACTTAGGGCCGCTCGGTGTATTAGAAAATCGGATTAATTTATATCAAACACAAGAAAAAGAGACATACTGGGAAATAGTTGGGGAATTAAACTTGGCAAGGGTAAAAGAGAATTATTTATACGAAAATAAGCAAAATCAAGGATATATTGAAAATCCTATAACCGAAAACGGTGAACTTATCCAAGGTTATTTTAACGAAAAAAGCATGGTGAAAGAAATGGCTATAAGGAAAATTAATAAAACTTTGTGTGGCATGCTCTCAATAGCTATAATAGCAGCATTTGTCAGCTATTACTTTTCTATGACAAGTGCCCTAGAACTGAATGCCTTGAGCCGTAAAATTACTGCAATAAATGATGAAAATGCCGACTTACAAAATAGTCTCGACGAAATGAAATCATTTAATAATGTTGATTTCAAAATGTCGCAATTTAACGTTCTCCAAAAACCCGAAAAAGTTATTGAAGTTCAGGCAATCGAAACTAAAGAAACACCGATTATTAAAAACGATAAAACCGCCGGTTTTAACTGGGCAATCGGTTACTAAATTCAAGCTAATAAATTTATAATTCATTGATTGTGATGTTTTTGCACCAGACAAAAATATCACAATTCTTTATCTACAACTTTTGTTAACATAAATAATAACCGAAGTTCATCCTCACTGTATGAATTTATTTTGAAAATCAATTTTTTCGTAATGCTATCTTTTGTTTCTTGAATAGGAAAATCAAACAAACTCTTAATTTCAACATCAAGAGCATTTGCTAATTTTTCAAGAGTTTTTAGAGATGGTGATGACAACCCTGTTTCTAAGCGACTTAAATATTTTGGTTCGACATTGATTTTACCTGCAAGCTCAGATTGTAGCAAATTTTTTGATTTTCTTAAAAACTTTATACGCTGTCCCAAAAGTTGTGACAATTCATTCATAGTGATATTATATATCATTTAACTATTCAATAAACTATTTAATAAATAGATTATTTATTGACAAATCTACTTTATTAGTATAATATCTATTTTATTAGTATATTTAATAATAAAAAGTGTATTTAAGAGGTAGATTATTATGCATAAAATTAAAGTTTCTGTAATTGTTCCTGTATATAATAGTGAACGATATTTGAAAAAATGTATTCAAAGCATAGTTGACCAAACATTAAAAGAAATCGAAATAATAATCATAAATGACGGTTCAACTGATAATTCTGAAAATATCGTAAAAAGTTTTGATGATAACAGAATAAAATACATTAAACAGGCCAATTCCGGGCAGTCAGTTTGTCGAAATAGAGGCATTGAACTTGCTGCAGGAGAGTATATTGGATTTGTTGATAGTGATGATTGGATAGATCTCGATTTTTACGAAAAATTGTATAACTCCGCGGTTTATAATAATGCGGATATTGCCGTTGCAGGAATTTTAAGAGTAAATAAATTTAAAAGTAAATTTCATTTAAAAATTGAAAATGCTACTTTTACTAAGGATATATACAAAAAATTTGAATTATGCGATATACCTGAAAAATGTTATGTTTGTAATAAAATATATAAGTTGGAAAAGTTAAAAAGTTTAGGTATAAAATTTGAAGAGAACAGAGTTTATGAAGATGTATTATTTACTCCACAAATTTTATATAAAATGGAAAGTCTTGTAACTGTCCCTGATACCTATTACTACTACAGAAGAACTGCAAATTCTACAGTTACCAGACGAGATGAAAAAGCCAATTCCGATTCTAAATATATGCATGCAAAATGCAATGAATTTATCAAAGAAAATAATATAGATATCGATTACCTTACAGACAAAACAGTGAGATATAGATTTTGCGGATTAACTATTTTTAAAATTAGAACTAAAGGGTTACGTCAAGAATATTCTCTATTTAATATAATAAAGTGGCGTAAGATAAAAAAGGTTAGTGAGAAATCTGAAAAGAACACTTTGAGCAGTGAGCCTTAGGTTCCAGAACCAAATTATCTTCCAAATCATACATTTTTGCAATTCTTGTAATTAAATCTGCTCCGCAAATTGGACATTTCAAACCGCCGGCTCCGTTCAAAATAAGTTCTTTCAGACTTTCAATAACTTGATCAGAAACAGTTGATAGTTGAAAATCCTTTTCCAAAGCTTTTATTTCTTCGGCACTACATTTGAGGGCACGTGCGAGTTGCTGCCTTATCGTCACGGGTAGAAACAAGTCTTTTCCCGCTTCAATATCTTCAATAATATCCAATGGGAGTTGCGACTTCAGAGCAAGTCCTTTCGCAGACAAACCCAAAGAATCCCGTTTTTTTTGAATAAATTGAGCAAGAGTTTTCATTTTAGCCTTCAATAATTTCGCCAGATTCGACAATAGCTTCAGCCGGTTTGGAACCTGCCGCAAGCTTTTCTCTTATTAACCCATCAATTTCAGCTAACATATCTGGATGTTCACTCAAGAATTCTTTAGCTTTGTCTCTGCCTTGACCCAGTTTTTCTTCTTTGTAGCTAAACCATGAACCTGCTTTATTCACAATATTCATATTAACTGCAACATCAAGGGTATTGCCTATTTTGCATATACCTTTTCCGAATATGATATCAAATTCGGCGGTTCTGAAAGGCGGAGCAACCTTATTTTTAACGACTTTAACTCTTACATGATTCCCGACATCACCATTATCGGTTTTTTCACCTTTAATCCCTTCGGTACGTCTGATTTCCATACGAACACTGGCATAATATTTTAATGCATTACCACCGGTTGTTGTTTCAGGATTCCCATACATAACACCTATTTTCATACGTAATTGGTTTATGAAAATAACTGTAGTATTAGTTTTACCGATAATACCGGTCAATTTTCTTAACGCCTTGCTCATCAAACGAGCCTGCAACCCCATTTGCTGATCTTCCATAGAACCATCAATTTCAGCTTTTGGAACAAGAGCCGCAACGGAGTCAACAACTACAATATCAACGGCTCCGGAACGTACTAATTCTTCTGTTATATCGAGGGCTTGCTCACCGGTATCCGGCTGGGAAATTAGTAGATCATCAATATTTACACCCAAATTTCTTGCATATTCAGGATCAAGAGCGTGTTCAGCATCAACAAAAGCGGCAATGCCACCTTTTTTTTGACATTCTGCAACAATGTGTTGCGCGAGGGTCGTTTTCCCTGAACTTTCAGGTCCATATATTTCTATAATTCTTCCTCTCGGAACCCCTCCTACTCCAAGCGCAATATCCAGGGCCATTGCTCCTGTCGGAATGACATCTACACTTACGGTCGGTTTGTCACCGAGTTTCATTATAGAACCTTTACCAAAATCTTTTTCAATTTTTTCTATAGCTAACTTTAACGCCTTGGCTCTATCGTTTGTACCGGCCACGGTGTTAACTTCTTTTTCTCTGGTTAGTGCCATTTTAGCCTACTTTCTTATTCCCAAGCGTGGTGTTCATTTTTCTTGTATAAACCAAAACCTACAGGTTTATAGCAGCTTACATCATTTTTAAGCTGATAAATCTCTTTGTTTAAGTCGATAATTTTTTGCCTTAATGTTTCGTTGTCAGTTTTGCATCGGATAAGCTCAACAACAACTTCATCCATTCCTTCAAGCTTTTCATCGATAACCTTACCAATTTTATCACTTAAATTATTTTCCATCGATTTGATAGAGTCCAAAATACTTGCAATAGCAGAAGAATGCTTACCTGAAACCGCAAGTGCAGGAATCTTTACCTCTGAACTAACAGCACTCTTTTGCGCTTGAATTTGTCTCAAATGTTTTACTTCATCATATGAAAAATAAGTCTGACCACGACTATTTTTCTTTGGTAAAATAGAAGCGTGTTTGCATAATTCAACAATCTCTCTGTTGTCAGCTTTCAAAATATTTCGTACTTCTTGTGGTGATAAAACCTGTTCTCTTGATTCTTGTTCTAGCATAATTACTAATCCTCAAAAATTTCCCCAATTACATTGTATTTTATTCATAAAAAAAATACAAATAAATTTACAATTCTGTAACATCCCTTAACATAATTTATACTATTGGGTAATTCATTTCTTTTATACTCGGTTTAGAATTCTAATATGTTTGACACGATTTGGTATAACTCATTAAATAGACCCCCTCTGGCTCCGGCAAGTTATGTATTTGCTCCTGCTTGGACAATGCTTTATATCTTGATGGGAATATCTCTACTAATCTATAGCTTAACTAAAACTGACAGGAAAAAGAGGAGCGGTTACTTATTATTTTTCGCTCAGTTAATATTAAATCTGATATGGACACCGATATTTTTTATTTTAAAAAATATAGCCCTTGCACTTGTAGCAATAATTTTTCTTGATATATCAGTATTTTTTAATATAAAAGAATTTTATAAAATATCGAGAATAGCCGCAATTTTACTTGTTCCATATTTAATTTGGATATTATTTGCAACGTATTTGAATGCAGGATACTTTGCACTTAACTAAAGCTATTGTTTAAGCAAAATTAATTATCCTAATAAGTTTTTCATTATATTAATTTCATCTTGTTTGCTTAAACTTGGATTTTTAAGTTTTTCTTTAAGTACTAAATCAAAAATTTCATTAAAATTTTTTGATGGTTCAAGTCCTAATTCAATTAAATCTTGTCCGTTTATCAAAAGTTTTATGTTTTTTAAGTTATTTAAATAATTCAGGGCAATCGATTTATTATAAAGCATTGCATACAATATTATTGTTTCATCAAACATTTTTGAGAAGGTTTTATAACAACAAAACTCATCTGACAAAGAAGAATTATTTTTGAGTATTGCCAGATCGTTTAATATTTTATTTTCCTTCTTTGTAAGCGGCAAATACGAAATATCAGGTAATAGTCCTCCCCATATAATCCAACTACTGCTTTTTTTCAATAATTCTTCGTTAAAATTTATTTTAGATAATTCCGGTGAAAATTTGCATAGAAGCTTATAAATTCCTTCATTTACAAGTATTTTGAACGCCTCAGTTTTGGAAAGAACACTTCCACCTTTATAACCAAAAAGTTCCTCAAATTCTTTCTTTATCCTTTTATAAGATACGTCTTGGTTTATATTTCTTAAATATTCCATCTGAAAATTGAAAGTACTGTCATACGGACAAAACCCAAATCTCATGCGAAACTTTAGCATTCTTAAAATTCTGGTTGGATCTTCTATGAAACTTTTGTCATGCAAAATCCTCAGTTTCTTGTTTTTTATATCATCAATACCTCCCGTAAAATCAATTATTTCACCGGTTTTAACTGATTTATAGAGAGAATTTATTGTAAAATCGCGGCGTTTTACGTCTTCTGACAAAGGGCATCCTATATCAGAAACCACAGGTAAATGTCCCGGTTTTGGATAAATTTCATGGCGAGTTGAAGCTATATCAACAAGTTTTCCGTTTAAGTTTATTCGAACAGTACCAAAAGGTTCGTTGACTTGAATTATATCGAAGTTTTTCTCTTTAGCGAATTCAATCGCATTTCCTTCGTATATTAAATCTGTATCAAGACTCTTTACACCGAGAATTTCGTCTCTTACAACTCCGCCTACATAATAAAGTTTTCCTGAATTATCATTTATATTGAGGATTTCCATATTGCACATTTTAGCATAAAATGATAGAATGGGGAACCGGGATCAAAGAGGCAAATTATGTTACAAGAAGCATCAAAAGTTATAAATTCAGCATTTAACAACAGTTTCATAAAGAAACTGTCTCAGTATTTACACGATTGTGTGAGAGAGGAAGTAAAAAGTTCAACTTTCAGAAACCTTAAAGGAGATAAGGATAACAAATGGATTTTTCTCAAAGATAGAGGAGATGAAGAACTTTTTTCAAAGGGGCTTGAATATTTGCCTCTCGATGGCAGCGATAGCAAACTCACAGAACTGATGATTCAATCTGAAATGAGTCAAAAGGACAAGTATCTTATATATGGGTACCTTTTCCTTGTTGGTAAGAGTGCCAAAAAACGGCAGAATGAATTTTTAACCCCACTTTTATATGTACCATGCCACCTTGAAAGGAATGGTGTTAATATAAATTGTATTCCACAGGATGAGATTTTATCCCTGAATACAGGAGCTCTAACTGCATTAATGAAAAAAAATGACGATGATGATGAAGTAGAGCAGCTAATTGAAGGACTTTTGGATGTTGTACCTGACTTGCCTATTACTCAGGAAAAACTGGACATTTTTCTTACTACTTTAAAATCTGTTATTCCTGAACTTGATATAAATCTTGATCATTCCAATGACGTTGACGAAGATAATATCGAAAAAATTACGGAAAATGAACTTACTAAAGAATTTTACTCCCAAAAAATTACGGGAGATAATCTAAATGAGATTCTTGAAGATGAGGAAGAAGAAAAAGAAAAAGTTATTAAAAAACCGGAAAAAATACGGCTTACAAGTCAGTATGCAATAATTTTGACCAAACGCCCTTCTGTAACTGCAGGTGTCTTACACGAATTGACAAGAATCGCCGAAATGCCCAGCGGAATATACAGAGAAACCGCTTTAAATATTATTAACGAAGAATTCCAACATTCAAAAGATAAATCCGTAATTATTCCGGATATGAAAGAAGTTACGGATTTTTATCCCGTAACCCCGTTATCTCTAAGCGACAGCCAAGAAAAAGTAATTAAATACATTGATAATAATAAATTCATTGCGGTACAAGGACCTCCGGGAACAGGCAAATCGCAGACTATCGTAAATCTTGTAGCACATTTGATTGCAAACGGAAAAACTGTTCTTGTCGCATCTCGCATGGATAAGGCAGTGGATGTTGTAGCAGACAGATTAAATGAGCTTGGGGCACCATTTTTGGCACTTAGAGCAGGCAGATTAAACTATCAAAAACAACTTAGCTTTCAATTAAACGATTTATTGTCAGGAAAAGTTGATATTGACAGCGGATTTGAAGACAGTCTTTTTGTAGATGTTAAGGATATGAAAACTCATCTTGATAACATTAAAAATCTTGAAGACAAATCCGAAAAAATTATTAAGCTCGAAAACAAATGGCAAGAACTTGATAAAAAATTGAAAGAGTTTTCAACACAAAACGGAGAGGCAAAATTTATAAAATCAAACCTTTCGCAATTTGAAATTGATTCTATTTCTGCCATTATTAAAACACTCGAAAATAACATGGAAAAAAATGGCTTTTTCTCTAATATTGCGAATTTTGCAAGCATTAATCACTTGAAAAAGATATTAAAATTAAAAGAATTTAACGTTAATTTTGAAAATCTGGCAAATTTAAGAACAGATCTTGAAGGTGCAAGATATATATATGAACTGAGAAAATGTGAAGCTGAAATTCAGAAAACAGGAAACTTGCATGTTTTATCAAATCAAATAAGAGAGTTAAAAAAACAACAAAAAACTTTAGCCGTTAATATTTTAAAAAATCGCCGCAGAGAATCAATAAAAGAACTTTTACGTGACCAAATAAAACGTCAAAGACTAAAAGTTCATGCAAAGTCTCTTGTAGAACGCAGACAGAATATTCAAAACAGAATTCTCGAATCGGAAGATTTTAAACCTCTTTTGGAAGCGTTCCCATGCTGGTGTACCACAACATATGCGATTTCAGGTTCAATGCCGTTAAAACCCGGGATGTTTGATGTTGCGATTATAGACGAGGCCTCCCAATGTGATATAGCAAGCTGTTTTCCTATTTTATACCGTGCAAAACGCGCAGTAATTGTCGGAGACGATAAACAGCTTCCGCATCTTTCATTTTTAGAAAAAGCGAAAGAACAATCTTTCCTTTCAAAATACGGCATTCCAGATAAATATCAATTGATGTGGAGATTCCGTTCAAACTCAATGTTTGACCTCGCTGATTACTATTCTATGAATTCAGTTATGCTTGATGAACATTTCAGAAGTTTGCCTGCTATTATTGATTTTTCTAACCAAGAATTTTATGGCGGCCGTATTCGTATCATGAAACATACATCTTCTACGGAACCCGTTATTGAAATTGTTGAGGTTCCTGATGGAAAGGTTGATTTTGATGCAACAAGAAATCTCCCTGAAATTGAAGCATTGGTAAAAAAATTATACGATATTATATTAGATGATGAACGCAAAAATCCTGATAATCCGGTATCTATTGGGGTTATTTCTCCATTTAGAGCCGAGGTTGAACAGTTGAAGATTTCAATATCAAAAGTTTTATCCGACCATATGATAAGAAAACATCAAATAGAGGTTGGTACAGCACATACATTCCAAGGGGATGAACGCGATATTATCCTAATGTCTTGGGCATTTGCGGATAACAGTTTTCCTCAAAGTATAATGTTTTTACAGAAACCAAACCTTTTTAACGTTGCGATTACCCGTGCACGTTATAAGATGATAAATTTTGTTTCACGTGACCCAAAAACCCTGCCGGATGGCTTGTTCAGAAATTATGTGAACTATATATATGAGTATCAGAACAAGCTTCAAGCAATTAAAAATAATGAATTTGATGAAAATATTTATAAAAATTCACTGGAAAAGGATATTTCTTCATCTATCAGAGCTTTAGGTCACGATGTTAAAGCCGGATCTATAATTGCCGGATTGTGTACAGATTTGATTGTAGATGACAAATTTGTCATAGAAGTTGACGGTGTTGAAGATTCTGTTAAACCAACAGTTTCTAATATGAAAAAACAAGCCATACTTGAACGTTCCGGTTTTAAGGTTGAACGTATTACTTACCGGGAATGGCAATATTCACCAAAAATATGCTTAGATAGAATTCTAATCGGATAAATAAAGAAAACCGGAAAACGTTTGTTTTCCGGTTTTTTAATATGAAAAGGGAAAAATTTCAATGATATATTAACAATTTTCTAAAGCCTGAATTACAACACCGTCCCATCGGGTGCCAATTTCTTGTTTCATAATTTTTAATGCTTCTTCTTTTGTCATGGCTTTTCTGTATGGTCTGTCAGAAGTCATTGCACAATAAGCATCTGCAACGGCAATGATTCTTGAACCAAGAGGTATAGATTGACCTTTCAAACCTTCCGGCAAACCTTTGCCGTCAAATCTTTCAGTTTTGTACGTGATATAAGGCACAACTTCTGATAGAAAATTGATGTTCATTAAAAGTTGAACCCCTAAATCTGATTGTTTTTTAATTTTCGCTAAGTCTTCTTCTGAAAGTTTCCCATTAACTGCAAAAAGTTTTTCGGGAACGGAAATTTTGCCTATATTTTGCAACAATCCAGCGTAATATATAAGATCGGTAGTTTTTTCGTTAAGCTCCAATTGACGACAAATTTTTCTTGCAACTTCGGCAGTATTTTTGGAATGAGAAACTGTATAATGCCCTTTTGTATCAACAGACTGAGCAAGATTTTCTACAAACATTTGTTGGTAATCACACAAATCCGCAATCAACGCTGTCAATTCTGCCCTTATATGTTGAAGATCAGATGTGAATACATTATTATCATCCAATAAAATCTCAGCTTCATCAATCTGTTTTTGTAAAGCCATTGTTGTACCAAGTAGGTCTGCTATACTTTGAACGAGATTAATATATTCCTTTGCAACGGAACCTTCAAGTTCCAATTCTATAACCCCAGCAATTGTTATATTGCTATGCATAGGGATAGAAATAATTCCGTCTTTTCGGACAATTTGACCGGTTTTTAAACATTCAACCATAATACTTTCTGAATCCACATCGAAAACTTTTATTGCTTTTTCATTTGTTGAACCCGCTAAAATAAAATCATTCTCAGTGTTTTCATTTTTCGAAAATTCATAACTCAAATAAATACTGCAATTTTTGACCTCAACCATTTGGCAAATACTGTTTGCTATTGATCTGTATATTGCTTGTTCTTCTTTTGGATCAAAGGTCAAAACGCACAACGTATTTTTTAGGGAATATATAGATATAAGTTCTTGTAACTGTTTTTTTAATCCTTCTTTTTTATCATTCTCACTTTTGCCGATTTTTTCTGCCAAATCCTTTGATATAAGATTTTCTGAAATAAAATCACCGAGGTTTAAAGCAAAAATTTCTTCCATCGGGTCGCTATCCAAAAGAGATTCCGTTTGTGAAAATAATGAAATACCGTTCTTATCGTCTCTCTCCATTAATACCTGTCCTTCTTATCACGTAATATTATATTCTACCTATCGGATTAATTTTAAAAAACTTTAGTTCGTATTTAATAAATTTGCGAAAATCTCCTCCAAATGGAGGAGAAAATGATTTAATTTGTTTTACAAAAGTTAATATTTTGTAAAAAAATATCAAAAATAATATTTAGAACATTTCTAATATTAGATTAGTTTATAAAAGGAAAAAATATGACATTAAATGTAAATAGGATCAAAAGCAGTTCAAATAAATCATTCATCCCACAATTCAGAACGTTTAAAAAGAATTATTCTATCCCAAAAGATAACGAATTAACTGTTAAAGTTATAGACTCCCCTTTTTCTACAAATAACTTACAAAATGCAGATGACCTGGAATTTAAATTTTTCAATAAAGAAGGGGAAAAAGTTGGTTCTGCAATATTAAGTCTTATAAAAGCCGGTAAAGGGAAGTTAAATTTTTATCCGAAAAGCTGGTTTAAAAACTTTAAAAGTCCGGATTCTCAAGGAAGATATCCTTTAAAACCATATGTAGACTTAGATTTTTTTGCCATGGGTGATCAAATGAGAAGTTCTAAAAGGATTATACGTGACAAAAAGTACGGAACAATGGCAATGCAATGGATTGTAAATATGTTTAAGGATATATGTGATTCAAGAATTCATGTTAGAGCAGGTTCCGTTGGGGGAAAAGATTTTGCTCCCGGTGAATTTTATAGCAAGCTGGGGTTTGAACTCCCTGAAGTTACCGTTGACAAACTTAAAAAACAAACACAACAGTGTATCAATACAATTCAAGAAGGTTTGCAAAGAGGCTTACCTAATATGGAAATAAAAAGACTTCTCAAAGCAAGAGACCTTTCTTTCCCTGATACCGTAGATTATAAATATTACACAAAGGTCGGAGATTATTTTTTAGATAATCCGGAAAGAGTTTTAAGCTATAGTTTAACCAAATAGCTTGATTTTAAATGATTTATGGATATAATATACTGGCAAAGATCTTTACGTAAAGATTTTTTACTTGTTGACAAAAAATTTTATTCACAATTTTTAGAGAAGTACAAGTCAAAGAAAAAATTATAGAATAGAGAAAATAAATAGTTATGAGAATACAAAGAGTAGAATATACACAGCCTAACAATAAGCGTTCCCAAATATCATACAGAGGAAAATTACATTTACACAAATATAACATTTTTGATCCTATGCTGCATTATATTAATAAAGGAGCAGAGGTTTCTCGTCAGAGACAACATCCAATAAGCAGTTTTTTATCAGATAAAATAAAAGATATGAAAATAAGGCGTTTTAGTACTCGTAAAAGTATATCTGCCTGGTACATAAATCCTAATAATTCAGAAAACATAATTTTTTACATTCATGGATTGGCGAAAAATATTTCAAATTACCAAAATTTATATGAAAAAATAGTTCAAGACGGCATGGGTGTGTATGCTGTTGAATATAGAGGGCACGGTGCAAACCCAAAAACCAGAGTATCAGAGAAAAGACTGGGAAAAGATATAGAAAAGGCTTTTAAAAATCTATTGAAAGAAACAGGAATATCTCCTAAAAAAGTTACGGTTGTTGGTCATAGTATGGGTGGAGTTTTGGCGAGCAATTTCGTCGCTAAACATCAGGATGTAAAATCGCTTATCCTTATCTCTCCGATGTGTGATATGCATACTGTTGGAGAAAGATTTGTACTTAATAAAAAAATCGGACTCGGAATTCCTGAACGTATCTACACAATGTCTCATAAAGTTAAGTTCATACAATGGTTGCAGAATTTTCATTTTAACGGTTTAAAAAGTTTAAAAGAAAACAAAGTTCCAATATCCATAATTCATTCAGAGAAAGATCCGATAACTACAATTGCCGGTGCAAAACGGCTTGCGGCAATGGCCAGAAAACAAGGTTCATTGGAGAGTGTGTTCTGGTTGGAACGCGGGAACCATGACATTGATGCCAACAAAGAAGATGTTCTGACTCATATATTGAACAGAATTTATAATAAAAAGAAAAAATAATTTGAAACAGTTTAGATCTGTAAGAAATTTTTATACTATAATTTTGCAATAAATCAATTATTACAAAAACAAAGAGCATATATTTGTAAAAAATATTTAAACAATCTTATAAAAAATAAAAAATCACCAAAAATTGGTAATTTTTTATTAAAGATTTTATTTTTAGAAAAACTTTCATAGTGTCAGGATTTTTCTGACATAGTTAAAATACTCGTTATTTTTGTAATTTGCAATGCTATCAAGAATTTCTTTTTCATTCATAAAACCCATTCTATAAGCAACTTCTTCGAGGCATGCTATTTTTATCCCTTGGTTTTCTTCAATTGTCTGAACAAATTGACCGGCTTGCAGAAGTGACTTGTGAGTTCCGGTATCAAGCCAAGCAAATCCGCGACCAAGGAGTTCTACCTTAAGATTACCTTTTTCAAGATAGATTTTATTCAAATCTGTAATCTCAAGTTCTCCTCTGGCAGAAGGTTTGAGATTTTTTGCAAAATTTACAACATTATTATCATAGAAATAAAGTCCGGTAACAGCATAATTTGATTTAGGATTTTGAGGTTTTTCTTCAAGAGATAAAACTTTGCCGTTGCTATCAAATTCTGCAACGCCAAATCTTTGAGGATCTTTAACCTGATAACCAAAAACAGTTGCGCCGCCGTTTTTTTCAATATTTTTAACTGTATTTTGGAGGGTGTCAGAGAATCTTGCACCATAGAAAATATTATCTCCCAATACGAGAGCTACACAATCATTTCCTATAAATTCTTCTCCTAAAATAAAGGCTTGAGCGAGCCCGTCAGGGGATGGTTGAACTTTATAGGAAAACTTTACGCCAAATTTTGAACCGTCTCCTAATAACCTTTCAAATGCGGGCAGATCCTGCGGAGTGGAAATAATTAAAATTTCACGGATTCCGGCGAGCATCAATACAGAAATCGGATGGTAAATCATGGGTTTATCATATATTGGCAAAAGCTGTTTAGAAATTGCTATTGTACTTGGATGTAACCTTGTTCCTGCACCGCCTGCTAAAACTATTCCCTTCATAATTAAAACTCCTTTTTTATGTTGAATTATAACATATTATGTAAAGAATTCAAGTAAAACACAAATTTTGCAAAATCTTTTGTCTGTGATAGAATATAAACATTAGGATTGGATGCAAGGAATATGTTTGTGAATAAAGAATTATTAAAAGGTTATATAAAAAAATTGTCAGAACCCAAAGTTTTGATTCTTGGTGATTTGGCAATAGATGAGATGATATATGGTGATGCGGAAAGAATCTCTCGGGAGGCCCCTGTTCTAATATTGCAACACACTCATACCAAAATAATTTTAGGTGGTGCTTCAAATGCGGCGCATAACGTTGCCACATTAAGTCCCGGTAACGTAAGTGTTTGTGGGGTTTGCGGAGATGATTACCAATCAGGACAGATGTTTGATGCTTTTCATAGTGCAGGAATTAACACTAATTATTTAATAAAAGATTCCTCCCGTAAAACTACGACCAAAACCAGAATATCCGGTTCTATTACAACATCAATCACTCAACAAATTGTACGTATAGACAGGCAAACAAACCAACCTATTTCTAAAGATACAGAACAAAAAGTCCTAAATGCAATAGAAAAGGCTATTCCTGAACATGATGCCGTGATTTTGTCTGATTATCACATAGGAACTTTAACGGATAGGGTTATTGAGAAAGCAATTGAGCTTGCAAACAAAAATAATAAAATTATAGTAGTTGATGCACAAAGGAACCTTGAAAAATATAAAAATGTAACATCAATGACTCCGAATGAGCCTGATACACAAAAATCTACAGGAATTGAACTAAAAAATGAAGAAGATTTAAAAAAAGCCGGAGACAAATTATTAGAGCAAACAAATGCAAAGTCAATATTGATTACTTGTGGGGCAGACGGTATGTTTGTTACTAAACCGAATAAAAATTATACAAAAATACCTGTATTTAACAAGTCGGAAGTGTTTGATGTTACAGGTGCAGGTGACACAGTTACGGCTGTTTATACTTTGGCTTTAGCTGCGGGTGCCGATGCCGTGTATGCCGCTATTATCGGGAATATTGCGGCAAGTATTGTTGTTCGTCAATTTGGATGTGCCACAACTACTGTAGATGAATTATTAAAAGCTGTTGAGCTTTTGTAATACAAGGAGAAAACTTATGTGCGAAAATTGTAAATGCAAAGCTATCATAGAAAAAATTAAAACTATAAAGCCTGTCGAGGCAATAGTTGTTTTAGGATTAATAATAGCAGTAATTGTTGGATTTTTTACTTTTACAAAATTCAGACAAACTGCAGATAAACAGATTGAAGCAACTTCAAAAATAACTTTCCAAGTTTTTTTGAGGAGTGTAACCATTACAGACAATGAAATTCCTATAAAACAGGGTGAGAAAACATTTATCAGTATAAGGAATGTTCCATATTCTGATCTTGATGTTGTTGCGGTAAAAACTGAGCGTAAAAAGATAGTTCTTCCGATGATGTCCAGCAAAAACATTATGATAGCGGATGATGTTTCTCAATCAAACATGTATGATATTATAGTGACACTTACTGATACTGCAAAGATTACTAAAGATGGTGCCATTGTTGGAGGAAACAAAATAAAAATTGGTTTACCTATAACATTGGAAGGTCACGATTATAAATTTTCGGGAACTGTTTCGGCACTCCAAATTACAGGAAATATAAACGACAAAGATTTAAACGGCAATAACGATGTTCAATAAATTATTTAAATTTACCCAAGAAAAAACAGGAGTTTTATACGAAAACAGTTTAATTTTAAAAAATATTGATAATTTGATATTTTTGGCTATTGGGTCGGTTTTTGTACTTTCGACGTTTATGTCATCTGATACGATCGGATTTGCAGCACTCGTCGTTGCGATGTTGACGTTTGTGAAACTTTTGACAACACCGGGCGCAAAAATTTCTTGCCGCGGGTTTGAATTCTGGCTTTTAGTATATTTTATGCTAATTGTTATAAGTTTGTTCGGCTCAACTCTTTTTTATTACAGTTTTAAAGGGTTTACTAAAACACTTACTTATTTACTTTTCTATTGTTCGACAGTAATATATTTAAAAGACAATCGTGAAAAGATACCGTTTTTTATGGGATTAATAGGTTTTTGTTTAACATCACAAGCGATTGTCGGATTTTTACAAAATTTTTCTCATGTAAACGAAATTTCGACTTGGCAAGATGTATCTAATCTTAACCCGGAGCAAGTTATGACGAGGGTTTACGGAACATTAAAACCATTCAATCCGAATTTGCTTGGCGGGTATTTAGTTGTCGGATTACCGTCATTGTTCGCAATGACAGCGACGAGGTTTTATGAAAAAAGAATTTATGGCGGGTTAATTTGGCTTTGCCTTACGGTTCTTAATATGATCACAATATTCTTGACTGGATGCAGAGGAGCATATCTGGCTATGTTTACCGGTGTTATTCTTGCATTCGGAATTTCTGCAAAATTCTTTTGGAATACATACAAAAAATTATATATGGGATTAATCGGTGGATGTATTTCTTTAATTACGGTTATACTAATAACGACTTCTTCACTACGTGCAAGAATATTTTCAATATTTGCGATGCGCGCAGATTCCTCAAATTCTTTCAGATTTAACGTATACAATTCCTCTATACAGATGTTCAAGGACAATTGGTTATTAGGGATAGGTTTGGGTAATCAGAATTTTCGTGAAATATATGGTTTATATATGCGGACAGGTTTTGATGCTTTGAGTGCTTACAACATTTTTCTCGAAACTGCTGTGGAAAGTGGTGTATTCGCGCTTATTGCATTTTTAGGATTTTTTGTATCCGCAATTAGGGATTCTTTAAAATTTATTTTTAATTCCAATAATACAAGAAATATAATCTTTGTTTCTGCTGCACTTATTTCTGTTGTTTCGGTGATGGTTCATGGACTTGTTGATACGGTATTTTTTAGACCTCAGCTACAATTCATTTTTTGGTTCATGGTTTCAATATTATCGGTTTTTTTGAATGAAAAATGATTAAAGGATAATAGTAGCGGCGTTTTAACGTACGAATTGAGGGCACTAAAGTGCACGCTACTGCTTGTCGGTACAAGAAAATAGACTGCGGGGTCAAGCGGCTGCACAAGCCCCTTTTTCAAAATAAGCCTGTATGGTAGACTTCAGTCTACCGAAAATATTTGGTTGATTAAATCCAATTTGGGGATATAAGTACCTTTCTGAACTTGAAAAAGAATATAATAAAATTGATCTTACTTTAACTTTAGGTATTGAAGGTGCAACGATAGGTAATATCTTGGAGTTTTGCACAAAACCCGAAGAAGGTGAAACGAACGACTGGAATGGATACACTTGTGCCTCGCGAATTGAACGTGACGGATGGGAGATGAAATACTAATATTTTTAATAAGGGTGCAGAAGTTGCCCCCTTAACTTTTATGCAAGAGGAAGAGTTAATTCACCCATAATAATATATTAATAAATATTAAGCATGCATTAGCCCAAATTACAAGGATTTTCATTTTTTAAGAAAAATTTTTAAAAATTTATATATAAATTTTAGCACTTTTTTATATCAAAATGTTTTTATATATATACGAGAAGATAATATATAAAATCAATAAAGGAGAATTTATGGCGAGAGTACTTATTTCCATGCCGGAAAGCTTTTTGGAAAGAATAGATCAAGTTGCAGATGGAGAAAACAGATCACGTAGTGAATTGATTAGAGAAGCGTTGAGAACGTACATTTATAGACAACAGGTTCGAAACACTGCAACAGCACAGAGAAATGCCGAAGTTCTTGAAGAAATGTTTGGGTGAAGAAGAATGGTTACTTACTTGAGATAACAAAAGACCACCATAATTGGTGGTCTTTTGTTGATGTCTTTTTTAGTTATTTCAAAGATACGTTATAAGAAACACCTTTCTTTGTGATAATAACTTTATCTTCTCTTGAAAGCCAGCCCAAGCCTAAATCCGCGAAGTTGCCTTTAAGATCTAAGTCTTTTTTCATTTTTGAAAAAGTAGCTGAGCCATTGTTATTGCTCAAATAATCATAAATTTGTCCTGCTGATAATCCTATTTGTTCTTGTAATTCTTGCATTTTTACCTCCGTAATTTATTACTAATCATTATATAAAGTATTCTTTATGCTATTAATATAGAGGAATCATAAAAAAAAAGCAATAGTATTTTAGAATGATTTTTCAATCTTTTTTAAAACTTCTATTTATGGTAGAGTTGATATTACAAGGGGGCGTGAAAAATTTGCTAATTAACGGGGATCTATCAACCAATAAAACAGATATATTAATTGAACAGTATGCAAACCTTCTGAATAAAGGGGTTCCGGCATCTGAGATTATCGTTTTGGTGCAAAATTCCTATTTAAAAAATAAATTTATAGAGAAAACCCTTCAAAAACTAACGATTAACTATTTTGAAAAATTACAGGTATATTCATTTAACTCTCTTGTATACAACTCTATTGTTGACAACTGGGCGCTGCTTGAAAACTCTAATCCGTATAATAATCCTACAATTACTCCAAATCTTGTTGGTTTGGAGGTCTCACAATATATTTTGAGAGATATTATTAAAGACGTAAAATTTAAAGGATATAATTCCAAAAAGTCTTTACTTCATCAGATTTTTAGAAGATATTCGCTAATTGTTCAAAATAACCTTTCTGACAAAGAGGTTGATGAACGGTCAGAAATTTTGAAAGAAAGTTTTGCCGAAGATGTTAAACTTACATTGAAAAAATTCTTACAGAAAACATTGTTTCGTCGTGATTTTGATTATTTAAGACAAACACTTGTTTTTGATTACATATACAAAAATACAAACTATTTTAAAAATATCAAATATTTAATTCTTGATGACGGGGATGAGGTTACTCCTGTATGCTTTGATTTTATAAAGTATCTTTCCCCTCAGTTAAAAGAAGTTTTTATAGCATATGATAAATCGGGTGGCAGTCGCTGCGGATATTTGAGTGCTGACAGGATGGCTGTTTGGGAGTTTGAAAAATTATTTAAACAACAAGCTCAAATTCTAAACGGTAAAAACGAACAAGCCAATAAAATATTTGAGAATGTGAAAGACGGCAAAAAGAATATCTTAAAATGTTTTCAAAATTCATCTTTCTCAAAACGAGCAATGATGATTGATGTCGCTATAAAACAAATTAATGAACTTTTAAATAAAGATGTTCTACCTTGCGAAATAGCCATAATAACTCCGGTTATTGACGATATGCTTAAATTCACTTTAAAGGAAAATTTGAAGGATTCTGTCAATTTAGTTTACCTTTCAGGGAGCGAAAAATTAATACAAAACCCACTCGTACATTCTGCAATCACAATATTAAAATTACATACAAATTTAATAGAAAAACTTACCGAATTTGATATCAGAAATATCCTGTCTGGTTTTTTGGGTATACAACTCAAATATTGCCACAGAATTCTTGCGGAGTTTCAGAAGAATAAAAATTTTGTAGAATATGATTTTCACCGCGAAGATTACAATGAAAAGTACTCTAAATTTTTGAGGCTTTTAAAAGATTTAGAAAATAATGATTGTTATTTATCAGAAAAAGTTATAAAAATATTCAAAACATTTGACAATTTTAGAGATTTTGATCCTGTAATACTTGTAAAATTTAACTTTTTTATAAAACAACTTCAAGATTTTGAAAGTGTATTTGGTGAAGAAATTTACAGTATGCAAGAAGAAATTCTTCTGCAGATTGAAAACTCAATTATTTCGGAAAACCCATACACAGTAGAAGAATTTGACAATAATGATTTGATAATAGGAACCCCGCAAAAAATTATTGATAATCAAATCCACAGTAAATATGAAATTTGGCTCGATATATCTAATTCCGACTGGATAAAATCAGATACCGGACCGCTTTATAATGCTTGGGTTTTTCAAAAAGGTTGGGAAAAAAACGAATACACAATTGAAGATAATATTGAATTATCCAAAGAGAAAACTGCGAAAATCCTTAGAAAATTAACACTCTTATCGGGTGAAAAAATTTTCTGTTATTCCTCTTTGTTTGATGGTAACGGAGTAGAAAATTTTGGGGGAATTGAAGAATATATACTAACAGAAAAACCTGAAAATGATAACCTCGTTCTTAAATCTCAATCAAAACCTATTATTCCAAGACCGGATCAGGAACCTGTCTTAGCATATAATCAGGGTAAAATGGCAATATCTGCTGTTCCCGGTGCAGGTAAAACAACAATTTTGTTGGCATTGATTTTAAAACTTTTAGAAAGAGATGTTAATCCTGAAAACATATTTGTCATGACATATATGGAATCTGCCGCAAGAAACTTTAGGGAAAAAATAAAAAATATCCGTTCTGATTCATCACAATTACCTAACATTAGTACAATCCACGGACTTGCACTGAGGATTTTAAAAGAAAACGGGAATTATGAACGTCTCGGACTTAACGGCGACTTTGATATTTGCGACGATACACAAAAATCCAGAATCCTAAAAACTGCCTCGGAAGGTTTAAATTTAAAAAAGAAAGAATTAGAGGAGTTCGAACGCGGAATATCGGTTTTCAAAATTTCGCAAAGCAAATTCCCAGATGTTATTCATGACAAAAAAGTGTTTGATTTTAAGAGGTTTTATGATACCTATCAAGAAATTTTGCAAGAAAACAACCTTATAGATTACGATGATATGCTCATATCTTCTGTAAAACTGTTGAGAGAAAATCCGGATATACTTGAATATTATCAGAATATTTGCCGTTACATTATAGAAGATGAGGCCCAGGATTCCTCCTCCATTCAGCAGGAATTAATAACTTTGCTAAGCGGGAAGTGGGGAAATCTTATTCGCTGCGGAGATATTAATCAGGCGATTACAACAACTTTTTCCAATGCTGATGTGGAAGGCTTTAGGAGGTTTATTTCTGAAAGTAATGATGTTCGAATGGATTGTTCACAAAGATGTTCAAAAAATGTTTACGAACTGGCGAATTTATTAGTTGAACTTGCCAAAACAACCCCCGAATGGCAAAGTGCATTCTTCGATATCCAAATGCAGCCGGTAGAAGGAAAAAACCCAATTGCCGAAAACGGATTAAGGGCTGATATATTTTCTTCAGAGCAGGATGAAAAAAATCACATACTAAAAGAGATAAAAAGAATCTTGCAAGTCGAACCAAAATCTACCATGGGAATTCTTTTAAGGTCCAATTATCAAGTGGGACAGTGGCAAAATTATATAAATAACAGCGGGTTAAAAAGTATTACCAGAAGTGAATGTTTGGAACAAAAGGTAGTTTTCAGAGTAATTTTTGCGGTAATGAAACTCATCCAAGCACCTTTTGATAATGAAAATGTGGCAAAATATTATGAAGAACTTGCAGAATGCGGGTTTTATAAATGCGGGTTGGGTGCTGAAATTTCCCGTTATGAGAGTCCGTTTATACAAATTGATTCAGACAATATCAAATTTCGTGATTTATGCCAGTTTAATTGGGATTTGAACTGGTGGGTTTCTTTTTCTAATCTTGAACCGGAAGAATTGGTCATTAAAATTGGTTTATATTATTTTTCAAACGAAATTGAAAAATCGAATGTATATTTAATTTCAACATTAACAAAGCGATTGTCCTCCGGCGGTGGAAATTTTGATTATGTAGTTGAACAACTTTCGATGCTATCGAAACGAACATCACTAAGTGGTTTCAAATTCTTTTCTGAAGATGATGAAAGCGATAAAACATATCTTGAAGGTAAAGTTCAGATTATGACGATGCATAAGTCAAAAGGAGATGAATTTGATTATGTATTTATACCGGAAATGCACGAAAAATCCTATTCTGTAACCCTTGATTCCACAAACATCAAAAATTCGGATTTTCTTGAAACTCTGAAAAGATTAAATCCAAATTACAAACCTAAAACTGTTGACGAAATAAAAAAAGATAGTATTGAAGAAACCCTAAGGCTCTTATACGTGGGAATTACTCGTGCACGTAAACAGTTAAATCTGTCAGCATCTTCTAAAGTGAAATATTTTGGAAAGTTAAAAGACGAGATTCCAAGTCATATTTTTGAGATGATTTCGGAAAGGACAATTTATCATGAATAATACGATTTTTTATCCCGGTATGCTAAAAACTTTTCAGGAATGTCCTATCAGGTATAAATATAGATATTTAGACAAAATAATCATTCCTCAACCGGCATCATATTCAGAAAAAGGACAAAAAATTCACGCCCTTGCAAATTTTTACCTTAGAGGACAAGATATTACTAAATTGCAAGAGGCTTTATCACAGGATGAAAAGAATATTTTTGATAAACTAAAACAAAATCCTTTCTTTAATAAAACTTATGTAAATTCAGAATATAACCTCACTTGCAGAATTGGGAATTATTGGATAAGCGGCAGAATCGATGCCTTGATGAAAGATGACGAAGGTCTATATATTTTAGATTACAAAACCGGTTCAATCCCTAAAAATCCTCAATACGATTTTCAAACTGTTATGTATCTAACCCTGTTGCATGCATTTACAAAAAATTCCGGCATAAATTGCAATCTAACTTTTGTTTATATAGATTTAAAAAATGATAATAATATTGAAATCAAGTTAACAGAAACCCTTATCAAAGAATACGAAAGACTTATATTGGAACAAATTGATAAAATAAACAATCTAAGAAATTACACAAAAAATAAAAACTCTTGCAAATTTTGCGAATATTCCGGCAATATTTGCGGGGAATAATTTGTTTTATCTTAAATTCTATTCCCTGGTTAAAGTTAGGAGCATTTCATTTGGAATATAATAATCTTTTATACCAAACATCGCGTTAATGAATAAAAATTCTACAGTTTCACCGTGATCAACATCTATGTTTTGGAACGGGATTTTTACATCTAAAACTTTGTTGAACACCGCCTCTATTCCTTTTGAAGAATTGATTACCCACAAATTATCCTGTATTGCTTCAACAAGTCTCACGTAACTTAACTTACCATTATATATAGAAAATACAATTTCATTATGGAATTTTTCTTTTGATATAGGAAGAATGTTCTCAATTTTATGTACAACTCTAAGCGATGAAAGCGGATGTTTTTTCTTTTTTGCTCTGGTATATAAATACATCTGATTTACCATATCTTTAAATATTGTTTCATCACCGTAATGTTTTATATAAAAACGCAAATACATATTGTCTTTGTCGTAACCGAAACATATTCTGTCAAAAAATTTATACTGGTTCATAACCGGGCCGTCGGGGATATCAATGCAACCTGCATTAAGCCAAGACGTTTCATCACTTTCTTGACCTGTCAGCTTAGGGGACATGTTACCCCTTGGATAACGCGAAGGTTTCGTTACGGTACCTAAAAGAGGGGTATCTAAAATTTCAGGGTACTTTTTACCTATGTATATATACATATTTTTTAAATGTTCTCGGAACATAAAGTCAAAAATATTATCACGACCGGAATCATTAGGTTCCCCAAACCACCAGAACCAGTCACTGCCCTCTGCAATCAAAAGTTCTTTTTGCGCCGGGAAGATATTTACATCATCCGGATTTTCCGTCTTATATTCTAAGAAATCATCGTGGGCTCTTTTTAAATATTCCCAGGCAGAATTTTTTACAGGTTCATCAACCCATAATTTAAAATTTCTATTTAACCAGGAGCCTGATGATATCTTATTAAGAGGTTTTGGTCTGTCTTTAACATTTATATAATCGCTCAACAAAACCGTTTCCAGTGATTCGTCTTTTTCTATAAGTGAATATAATGATTCAAGGAATATCTCCCCATTTTCGTTGTAATTTTCCCAACAATTTTCGCCATCCATAGCAATTGTCAAAATATGATTTTCATCAGGGGAAGATATTAGTTTATCTTGGATAACTTTTATTCTATCATACAGATCTTTTGCCGCGGCTTGAGAATCATGATTGTGATATTCAAAATTAATTAAATTAGGTATTACAGAATCTCTGAATATCAAATTTATATTCGAATTGTCGGTTTTGTAAGTGTATGTTTTTAAAAGATGATAAGGATCTTCCAAATAACCTTTGAAATCCCTTACAAAATCAAAGTTGATGGAGTTTGAAAGTATTCCCTCATCAGAGATTACCCATTCGACACCATATTCCTTGAATAAATCCAATTCCTTAGGACTGATACAATGTTCGGATGGCCACATGCCACGCGGGCGACGACCAAAGGTCTCCTCAATTTTGTCAAGAGCAAGTTTTATTTGTAATCTTGCATCTTCCTCCATTTTAAAATTGAGATTTTTTCCTTTAAAATCTTCACTTAAAGTTGATATATCAAGCATTAAAGGTAGAATTGGATGGTAATACGGACTTGTCGTAATTTCTATTCTGCCCTCATCTAAAAATTTTTTATATGTAGGGATGATTTTTCTTATAATTTCCCTTTGAATCTCAATAATTTTTACTCTGTCGTTTTGTGTAAAATTCTTTTTTTTCTTAAATAACCGTTTTAATTCAGGAAATTCCGCTTCGTATTGTTTGTTGAAATAAGCAAGATTGAACAATGCCATTAAATCGGAATATTCTTGATTTGAAAACTTATTAACGTCATCAGAAGTATCATTTTGACGTTTCTGAAATAGCCTATTATACTCAGAATTAGGAAGAATCATATTTTGGTAATTTGCATCAAAAAAGTTATTTAATATAAACTCTTTATCTGCATCTGTCAAATCTGCAGTATTCTGAACGGTTAGTCTGGAATGTAAGTCGTGAAATCCATTTTCACCATATTCTTTCAACCCTGTAATCAGCGCAGGCACCAAGTTGAAATTAAGTTTGAGATTTTGGAACTTATCCAAAATCTTTATCATATGATAATAATCTTTAATAGCATGCAATCTAACCCAAGGCATTAAAAAATCACTGTTATCGGATAATTGATAGACCGGTTGATGCATATGCCAATAGAATGCTATTGATAATTTCTTTTGATGATTCGTCATTAATTTTCCTGAATTCCTACGATGATTATAACACAAAAAAATAAGACAGAAATTTATCTGCCTCATTTTGAACTTATATGGATAACTAATAATTCATCTCATAATTGTCTTCTTGCAGCTTTGTAAAACAGCCTGAAATTTTAGAAGTACTTGCGCAATCTGAACTTGCTGAATCTGAGATTTCACCATTAGAACTATATGTTAATTCAAATACATCGCGCCCCTTAATATTTGGATCTTTTAAGCCGTTTGTATCTATCACTATTTTTCCGTTTCCGTTTGTACTGTTGTATGGCTCCATACAAACAGAAATTCCGGAAGCATTTGTTATACAAGAAGGATCCGTTAAACTTATCTCTATATATGATGTTGAATTAGGCAGATATATTTTTGTATTCATACAAGATGACACTGTCGCACCACAATTTTTTGTTACCTTAAAAAATTCTGTTAAAAATGAATTTACTTTTGCTTGTGTGCTTAATGCAGAGGCTGTTGTTTTTGCATCAATTTCTGCCATATAAGAATCAATTGAATCCTGCAATTCTACGTATGCCTTTCTAATCAGTGCAACTTGACCCTTTTTGGATGCGTTTCCAACTAAATTGGGTACTGTTAAAGCCGATATAACACCTATTATTGCCATTGTTATCAAAACTTCAGCCAACGTAAACGCTGTTATTCTTTTCTTCATAATTTATTATCCTTTCAATTAGTTGTAATATGGAATTTTAAATTTATTATTCATTACCAGATTAAAGCATCCATCTGCAGTTACGCTGTCGATACAACTACCTGTTGTGCCGGTTACAGAACCATCTTCATCGTCATTAAGATTAATTTTAAAGGAAAACAAATCCAGACCGGCTATATTTGGAGCTTTGTTTCCGTTTGTATCAACATAAACAGTCACAAAACCGTCTTCATCTACAGGCAATGAACATACTGCATATCCATTATCAAGAACGTATGTTTTCCCACCGTTTGCTTTTTTGCAATAATTTGATATTGAAGATCTTGTTCCGGGTGCATTTATTGTCCCGTATGCGGTTGAAAAACCATCATGTTTTGCAGAATTACTTGCAACTGTTTTTAGACCGTCACCCTTCAAAGTTCCGGATAAATATTTATTGACCCAATTATTATCTGTAAAATCAGAAGCATTTTTAAGATTAACTTTCCCTGTTTCAACTTGCGCAATCGGACCGACTTGCATCAGATCCGTATAAAATTTGCTGATTGCAACCTGGAACTGTTTTTTTGTGTAATCCCGCTTTATACCCGGAACAGTTAATGCCGCAATAACTCCCAATATTGCCATCGCAACCATCAGTTCTGTAAGCGTAAACCCTTTTTTCCAATTTTTCAGCATCATAAAATTACCTTAATATAGTTATTCCAAACTATGCGTTTGTTATAACATTTGCTATACTTCAATAAACAATCTTTGTCCTACGATATTCTGTTTTCCATTATAATATCCTGCAAAATACCCTCCTCTGACAGGTTTATTTTTACCATAATTAGATGAAAGGGTATTTCCGTTGTAGTTTACAAACGGATTATTACCATATGGATTTCTTGATACCGGAGTGGTAATAGGTGCCGTAATTTGGTTTGTCCTTTGCGGGGCAAACATGCCTGATAATAAACTTATTAAATCACCTGCCATATAATCTACCTTTCTTACAGATATTATTTAATAATACTTTTGTTCTTGTCTAAATTATATCATAATTTCTTAATAAATTTTAATAAAAAACAATAAATCCTCCTTTTTGTGGAGACACAAATATAAAAACACTCTATTCTTATATAAGAATAGAGTGTTTTTATTCAATTTATTCTTTATACAGTTGCAAATGATTTAGAGCGTTCAAGAGCCAGAGTTTGGGTTGTTATATCACAAACCGAACTTGGTCCGAAATATTGAATTGCACCCGGGAATAAATATCTGTCATTCATTGCCCAATCTTCACGATTTTGTTCGAGTTGTTTAAACACAGGACCGTCAAGTTTTACGAGTGCTTTTTGAATAACCGGTTTCATTTCACCATGGCGTTTTTCCATGTTCATCATCATTGTAAGTGGTATTCCGCCTGCAACCCATTCACTGGCCGGAGCTGTCAAGTTTCTAACCGATGACAGATATCCTGTCAAACCAAAGCTAATTAAAGCAAAAGCGTTATAACCGAGTGAATAACAGTAATCAGCATCAAAATTTGATGGGAATGCACATCTGCCTTCATACCCGAAGAAATGAGATTGAGAGGAGAATTTACCAACATATTCACCGTTAGATTTCATTTCGTTCAATTTTGTTGATATCATCTCAATTAACAATTTTTCGGTTTCAATTTTTGATACCTGAACATTTCCGTGCGGATCCCTGTCAGCAAGAAGTTGTTCTTTTATTATCGCAGGAAGTGAACTATATACGGAAGCGTTTGAATCATCGAGGCGTCTTTCCACAATTTCGAATTTTTCACGAATTGAGGTTGAATTAAGGAATAACGGGTCGGATTCCAATTCTGTCATAATATCATTAAGATTGGATATCATAGATTTCATTTCCGGAATAAATTCTATTAAACCTTCCGGAATTATCGCTATACCAAAATTTTTGCCCATAGATGCACGTCTGGATATAATATCTGACATATAATCTATTATTGAAGAAAGTGACATTTTCTTTTCTTCAACTTCTTCGGAAATCAAAGTTATATTTGGTTGCGTTTGAAGTGCAGCTTCCAATGCTACATGAGAAGCACTTCTTCCCATAATTTTTATAAAATGCCAATATTTTTTCGCTGAATTAGCATCACGTTC
>CADBQW010000083.1 GCA_902796925.1 uncultured bacterium
CTAAAATTGTCTTATGGTTTAAAAGATATGATAGTATTATCCGGTTCATCTGTTGCCGGAGGGGTATTAGTGGGAATGATTGGTGAAACAAAAAAAACAAATATAAACAAAATTAAAGAGGGAGTTTTTCAGTTTTTAAACGCATCAATCCCGACTTGGATTGTTGGTGGAGTCCTTAAATTATGTGAAACAAGTAAAAAATTTAATAACATTCCGAGCAAAATTATCTCTGTTGCGGTTGGACTTATCATAGGAATGTATGGAACTGCGGAGGTTTCAAATCTTATTTTTGATCCCAAAGATAAAATTCGAGACAGAAAACTTACACTAAAAGATTGCCTTGCAAATATTGATGATGCTTTAGGTGTTTTAGTTTTGGCAAAATTTCCTCTAATTGATAAATTAAAACTTGAAAAATTGCTGCCTGTTATATATTCTTACTGTGGGTACCGCGCGGGTAAGAGCAATTAAAGTCGGAATCACGACATCAGCAGCGTGCACTTTAGTGCGTAATTGAAGGCAATAAGACAATAGGAGGGGTTCCGTTCCCTATCTCACAATTGGGAAAGAAAAGAATTTGTCAGCCAGTAGTGTAGACTTTAGTCAACCAAATAGTTTCGGTAGACTGAAGTGTACACTACAGACTTATTTTGAATAAGGAGCTTGTACAGCCGCTTGGCCTTTTCGTCTATTTTCTTGTGCCGACAAGAAAATAGACGAAAAGAAACTCTCTCATGTCATGCTGAATTTATTTCAGCATCTTGGTCGCGATACAACTTTACAGTCAATTTACTACTGTTTTTCTATAAGCTCAACAATATCTACTCAATATCAAGCGCTATATCCAATGTAGGAGCTTTGGCAACAATTGCACTTGAAGATATGATGTCAACTCCGGTAAGCGCAATATTTCGTACCGTATTTAATGAAACATTACCACTAGCCTCTACTATTGCTCTGTGGTCAATTAATTTTACAGCTTCTTTCATCAACTCTGGTGACATATTGTCAAGCATAATAATTTCAACATTGCATTCCAAAGCCTCTTTAACCTGATCTATTGTATCACATTCGACCTCGATTTTATGGGCATGTGAAATTTCTCTTTTTATTTGGTTTACCGCGTTGGTTATCGAACCGGCGAGTTTAATATGATTATCTTTAATCATAGCACAGTCGGAAAGGTTAAACCTATGCAGTGAACCGCCTCCCATTAAAACTGAATATTTTTCAAAAGCTCTAAAATTAGGAGTCGTTTTTCTTGTATCTACAATTTTTGTCGGCAGTTCATCAATAGCCATTCTATACCTATTTGTTTCGGTTGCTATACCACTCATTCTTTGTATATAATTTAAGGCGACTCTTTCTCCTGTGAGAATTGCCCTTGCCGGACCCTCTATATCCGCAAGCTTGTCTCCTTCTTTGATTATATAGCCATCTTTAAAATTAAATTGAATTTTTACATCATTTGACAATATTTTAAATACTTTATTAAATACATCTGCTCCGGCAAGGATTCCGTCTTCACGCGTATTCAATGCCGCACGCAAATGTGTGGATTCACCTGTAAGACTTTCAGTTGTGATATCCCCAAAACCGATATCTTCAATCAATGCTTTTTTAATATGTTCTTCAATATAAAACTCATTTAACACAACTAAAATCCTCATTTTCTATAGTAATACAACTGTGAAAGCATTCCTCATTTGTCTGTGGATAGTCACGCCTGTAATGTGCGCCTCGTGATTCCTTCCTATAAAGAGCAGATTTTGCAATAATAGCTGATACAGTTAACATATTTTGCAACTCGTATTCATCTCCGGAAAGGCACTTCCTTGCTCTGCTAAATTCTTTTTTAAGACTTTCAATTTTTTCAATCGCTTCTTTTAAAGATTTTTCATCTCTATATATACCAACACAATTCCACATTATTTCCTGAAGTTTTGACTTTAATGTTTTCACATCAACATCATCAAGAATATTTTCATCATCTTCAAAACTGTCTATTTCTGACTTTATTTTATTATCAATCTTATCCGGAGTTATAAGATTAATATTTTTAAGATAATCTGCAACAGAATAAGCACAGACAACACATTCTAAAATAGAATTGCTGGCAAGCCGATTGCCGCCGTGAAGTCCGGTTGAAGCCACTTCTCCTATTGCATACAAACCTTTTATTGATGTTTCCCCGGAAATATTTGTTTTTATACCACCCATAAAATAATGTGCCGCCGGAGCCACCGGTATATAATCTTTCGAAATATCAATTCCGTGCTCTAAACATTTTTTTGAAATATTTGGAAATCTTTTCGCCAGTTTGGTCTTATCTATGCAGGTTGCATTCAAATAAACATTATCAACGTTATTGTTCATCATTTCTGTATAATTTGCCCTGGTCACAACGTCTCTCGGTGCAAGCTCTTTTTTCTCATCGTATTTTTGCATAAATTCTACGCCATTTACATCAACGAGCTTAGCCCCTTCCCCTCTTACAGCTTCAGAAATCAGAAATCTATTTTCCCCGTCATCAAACGCCAATGCTGTCGGGTGGAATTGTACAAATTCCATATCTTGCATAACTGCACCGGCTCTATACGCCAGTGCTATACCGTCAGCGGTGGCACCTGAAGGATTGGTTGTATATTTGTATAATTGACCAATTCCACCTGTAGCAAGGATTACAGCAGGTGAATATATCGTTTCATATTCTTGCGTATCCTCTTTGTAGGCAACAATTCCATTACATTCTTCATTCTGATTCACTAGTAATTCAACTGCCATATTACCTTCATGTATAGTTATATTTTCGTGTTCTTCGACAGCCTTACATAAAGCTTTTTCTATCATTTTTCCTGTTGCATCGCCACCTGAATGAAGAATCCTTTTTACAGAATGAGCGGCTTCCATCGTGTATACAAAATTATTGTTCTCATCACGATCAAATTCAACACCAAATTTAAGTAAATCCTTAACGACAGAATCAGATTTCTCGGAAATATATCTAACAGTATTTAATTCACTTAAGCCTGCACCGGCCTTAATGGTGTCTGTGATGTGCGAAAGGGTAGAATCGGATTTATTATTTTTCATAACTGCAACCATTCCGCCTTGAGCATATCTCGAATTACTTTCCCCTAATTTTGATTTTGTAATTAATAACAAACCATCGGGCAAATTTACTTGCTGATTTATTTTTAATGCTGCATATAATCCGGCAATTCCGCTACCTACAATTATTGCTGAATATGTTGAATATCTCATTTTATCCACCTTCTGAATTTGGTGCAGGGTCTCTATCTCTAATATATTAAAACAAACTTAAAAAATTTTCCATACCTTAATAAAGTTTTTATAAATTTAAGCAAAATTAAAATTAAAACTTAATCAAATAAAATATTGACTGATAATTGAAAGTAGTTAGTGATTAAATTTAGTTCTTGTTAATCTTATAAGTAAGTATACTAAAACACAGAACCGGGAGAAATTTATGAACTCGTCAATAAAAGTTTTGCTAGTTGAAGACCAGAAACTAATTCGTGTCGGACTAAAATCATTATTTGAAGATCAATCTGATATCGAAGTCGCCTGGGAAGCTGATACAGGGAAAGATGCCATAGAAAAATTTAAACTATATAAACCTGATGTCGTTTTAATGGATATCGGACTTCCTGATATCTCCGGAATCGAAACTGCAAAAAGAATTTTGGAAATCAATCCGAATGCAAAAATTATAATGTTAACCTCTCATCTTTCTGAACAAGAAGTGCAAACCTCTATGAATGCAGGTGTATGTGCATATGTTATGAAAGATGTTAACACAGAAACCCTTAAGATGGTCATTAAAACAGTCAAAGACGGAGCTATATGGCTTGATCCGCAGGCGGTACCTATTTTGAGAGAAAAGAATTCAGGTGTAATCCCGCCACGCCAGATGTCCCGGGCTATGTTTAAAGAACAACATTCTAACCTCACTCAAAGAGAATATGAAGTTTTGAAACTCGTAGTTGACGGCAAATCTAATAATGAAATTGCTAAGGAACTTATGATATCTGAACATACAGCAAAAGCCCACGTTTGTAATATTATTCAAAAATTGGTAGTAGATGACAGAACACAAGCCGCCGTTAAGGCTCTAAAGGAAGGTTTGGTCTAATATTTATTAGACTGTACCCCCTCAGGGATTATTATAATATAGGTTATGAAAAGCACCCATCTCATTATACGGGGGCGAGTGGGTGCCACTGATAAAATATCATATATTGTTAATCGTTAAAAATGCATATCAAAACTTGGCGGCATGCCATTTATTTTTTCGTCTTCCATTCTCATTGCAGAACCGATAGTAAAACTTTGAGCAAATACTTTATTTATTTCAAAGTCTATATCACCATTAAATACTTCTTCATTTTCTTCCAAGAAAGTGAAAAGCGGGTCTACCGGACTTTTCACAATTCCATTCAAGGTTTTTCCCATTTGATTGAGGGTTCTTTCCCCAATCTCCGGAACTTTAACGTTGAATCCGAAAGGTTTGTATGGTCTATTGTATGATGTTCCTGGGTTAGTATCTGCCATATTAAAATCCTTATTACAAAATTGTTATCGGATTTTTTTTGAAAAAGTTTAGAAAAAAAGCAAAATTATTAACATTTGTAACAAAAAACTGAACCATAATAAAGAAAGTTATAGTTCAATTCGTCTGTAATTAACAGTTCTGATACAATTGACCTTCTTAGTCTATTTATTTTTGCTTATTTATTATAAGGTCTGTTCGGACCAGGGTGTTTAAATTTATTTTCTTTAACTTTGAATCTGTTTGAATGAGGTATAAAGGCCATGTAACCTTCAAATTCCTTATTAATACGTTTTTGCTTTTCTTCTTTTGGAGATAATTTTTGTTTGCCTGACTCTTTTTTAGGTTTATAAATTTCTTTTTCAAGGTTACGGATTTTGTTTTCTACTACAGCTTGTTCCGTCTCCGATATTTTTCTATGCAGATTAGAGTTTAAATATTGTAAATAATACTTAGGCTCCGCAAATCTTTCAGATTCCTCTAGAAAAGGGGTTCCCTTATCGTCGTATTTTAACCCTTTTAACCCGAAGATATCAATATCAATAAGACCTTCACTTTCTTTAAAGAAGGCGTTTTTGTAGCAAAGGAGATAGTTTTTATCTGTAATTATTCTGTTATTTGCAAGTTCAACTAAAACATTAGCTTGATGTTGAATATAATCGGGAACTTTAGGTTTTCTTTCTATAACTTCAAAAAATGGATCGTTTCCTCTTGCTGAATTTTCTATTGTGCTTGCTATTGCGTAATTTGTCCAATCGTTTTTGCCATGCAAACTTTTAGGATGAATATGCTCCTTTGAACCAACCCCGGCATTTATCAGTCTGAAAGCAATCTGATCAGAGGTGCGAGGAGCGTATTTTACTATAAATGCGTTTATGTTATCATTCGATGTCGGTAATTTTTTTGCCGCAGACATAATTAAACGATTAAGTTTTTTATTGTGACTAAACTTTAAGCTGTCTTCAAGTTCTTCCAAAAATCGTTTTCTCTTAAATCTTATAGTTACATCTTCACTTTTTATAAGATCTTTTTGTAAAGATATAAGTTCTTCTATTATGGGTCGTGTTCTTTTATTTGTATTTTGAGAGAGATAAAATATATCATTAAAAATTTTGTCTTGTATCTTTACTAAAATTCTTTCAGCTTCAGGTTTTAAATCTTTTAATATATCTGTAAATTCTGTATGATTGTCTGATTCCGGCATTTCTGAAAATTTTTGGAATATGCTTCTTTCAATTTTATGCATGTAGCGTATGTATGGTTCAAATTCTTTTAAAATTCTCCCACTCTGTTTGTAAAAAATGCCTCTCCTGTTAAAATCACGGATTACATTAGGGGTAAGCATAATTTCGTCGCAGTAAATACAGGGAACATCCTCCGCTTTTAAAATTTTTCCCAAATTTTGAGGAAGACAATCCAACGATTTTAACTTTGCCATCCCGATAAAACTTATTTGACTTTTCGCATTGTTTATACTTTTATTCTCTCTATTATTTACAGAGTTGTTATTTAATTTTATGCCATGAATAAACATTATGTTGGATAAAAATCCCTGAATAAAAATTTTTGTTATTAATTTTTGTTTTGTTACATTTTGCAAAGATTTATTCAATTGTATAATTAACGAATTTATAGAAGATTTTTGTAAAATTGAACAATTTCACTCATTGCCTGATATTTTAAACTATCCGATAATATTGATTCTTTCCATTTACAATACCCACAAGACGGGGGAAGCAAAGAAAAAGGGTTATCGGGAAAATCACGACAGATTTGCGGCCGATTTTCATAATCCGAACATCTATTATCCTCTGTAACAAGTGGACAATGGTAAAAATATACATCACTAATCCCATTTAGAGCCAAATAATCAATATATTCCGGAAAAATATTTCTTGGGATATCTTCAATTTTGTACTGTACAAATACAGATATAAATTGTTTAGCAAAATTGTCCCCTTCACAAGCTTTTTTTATTAATTCTTCCTGTGAAAATTCACTAATTGCAAGTTTACAACAAGATCCGCACATTTTGCATAAATCTGTTTTAGAATTTTTTAACTTATAAATATTTTTGTATATTTCAGGCGCTATTTCATCTTGTAAGAGATTTCTTACTTGTTCCTGCCATTTAGACCCTAATGAATCCGGGGCATAAGAATCTGAGATTTCACCATTTAACCCTTCCGGTTTGAGTTTTAAAATCCTGGCATCTAACTCTTTCGAAAACTCTAGGAAAAACTTTCTATATAATAATTTAGTTTTTTCAAGTTGTTGTTCAATCCCAATCATAGCAAAATTTTAACATGAAGTTTTACACCCTGGCGAGACTTTTTACAAATTTATTAATGTCTTGTCTCCACAACCCATACCAATTTTTAAGAATTATTTCTGCAGGAGTTAAGTTTTGGAATGTTAGTTCCTTAATTCCTTCCAAGAAGGATATGTCTTGCGGTGAAATCACTTTCAAAGAATTTTCTGCTGTTACAAGGATCTCTTTTGCTATATCAAGGACTTTGAAATTTTTAATTTTTGCATCAAGGGCTAGTTTTACAACATTATATCGAAGTTCACAAATATCAGAATAGTTAAATGTTTCTAAAAATTCTTCCATATAATTAAGCGCATCTTGGTTATACATAATACCTTTATATATTGCTGGAATCGCCCACATTAAATTTTCGTCTACGCAATCATGGTTCCTTATTTCTATAAACTTTCTCAATCTAACATCAGGGAAACACAGATTTGCTTGTAGTTCAAAATCTTCCATTGTTGCATTGTAATTTCCCCTCATATATTCTGCAAAATCTATTTTTCCATCAAGGTCTATAATATTACCCCCTCTTGAGACAAAAATCATTGGGGTTTTCAACACTCGTTCAACATATTTTTTATATGTAAATTCTTTTTCAAAATTGTTAAAGAATCCGCATCGATCGTTATCTGTATTGAGCCAACTCAGAGCCCTAAAAGATTTATATCCCGTATCAACTCCGCCTCTGATTGGGGAATTTGCAAACATCGCAGTCATAAATGGGGACATTTTTTGGGCTACGTTGAATTTCTTTGCCATATCTTCTTCTGAAGTAAAATCTATTCCGCATTGAATCCCTGCTGTTTCTCTCATCATAACGTCTGAGAGTATTCCCCACATATACTTTTGCATTAAATGATAACGCTTTTTGGGAATTAATTTTATGTAAGGGTATGTTGTAGAGGGTTGAACACCATAATTTAAAAGTGTTATACCGTGATAATCCAATAGGGGCATTATCGCGCTATTAATCGTTTTAACTTTTTGTTTTAAATCTGATATATCTGATTCAGGCTGAATACTCAATTCAACTTGGCACCCGGGCTCGAGCGTAATCGTGTCATGCATCTGCTTTAAACCAATAATATTATTGGTAACATCATCAGTTATATAATCCCAACCGTCAGCTCTAGCAACGTCTTGTAAAAAACTACAAATCCCATCAACATCTTCATACTGAGCATTTTTATTTGTGTTTACAACTATGGGTATCCGCTCATATTCAAGACCGATACTCAAATCTTTTGAATCCTTTTCTCCGGATTTAAAAGTTTCGATAATTTTTTCTACATTTAATTTTTCTTCTAATAATGCTGAATCAGTCATAATCCCTGCTTTCTATATAATATTACAACAGAATTTAAAATATCAAGTACATGTTTAACAAACATTTACCTGTCTGTGCTATTATAGTTATCGAGATGAACTACTTCGATCGGGCAAAATATTTTAAAACTAAAAAAAGATTGGGACAAAATTTCCTGATAAGCGGTGAAGTCATAGCTGATATAATCAAAAATGCTGATATTCAACCGGAGGATACTATTTTGGAAATTGGTCCTGGAGTCGGATTTGTCACAGAACAACTTGTTAAATACGCCAAAAGGGTTATTGCTATTGAACTCGACGAAGATGCAATCAAAGAACTTAAAAAACTAAACGCTCCTAATTTAGAAATAATCCATCAAGATATCCTCAAAACTGATATTTCGCAATTTTCGGATGAAAAAATTAAAGTTGTCGCGAATATACCTTATTATATTACAAGTCCAATAATTGCCCACTTGCTTGGAGAAGTAGATGATTTAAACAATAAAAACCGTAATAGTATTAAAGAAATAATACTTATGGTGCAAGAAGAAGTTGCTCGACGCATGGTCGCAAACGAAAAATCCCCAAATAAACAATATGGACCGTTAACTATTCTTTCACAGTTCTGGTCTGATGTAAGTTTGTTCCGGCTCGTCGGAAGAAAATCTTTCTATCCTGCACCAAAAGTTAATTCTGCTCTTGTAAAATTGATTGTTAAAGATTCACCAAGGTTGGTATTGTCAGACTATGGTCATTTTAGAAAAGTTGTAAAATCAGCATTTTCTCAAAGAAGAAAAAATATCAAAAATTGCCTTGTCTCATCAGGATTTGATAAGGCAAAAGTTATTTCTACACTCAATAATATGGAACTTGATGAAAATATAAGGGGAGAAAAACTTTCTATAGAAATTCTTGGTCAATTATCAGAAAATTTATTGCATTAAACCATTATATAATTTAAAATTTTGTTTGAATTTTGCCGACTACATCATTGTGAATAGTTTTTATCGAGTAATCATATGGGATTATTACACGATTAAGATATTTGAGAAAATCAATAACAACAACTTCTCTTGCTGACATATTTGAGTCTGAAATCTTCACAACAAAGCCGTCTTTATTTTCCAAATCCACGGTTATAAAGAGCCCGCAGGCACCGGTTTTGCATACTATATTTTTGGAGTTTTGTATAATTTTTGTATCCGTTCTGTTTTCGCCGCCAAAAATATAGGGCTGATTTAGTATAGCCTTTGTTAAACGAGAATATTTTTCGTCAAAAAATAGGTTAAAGTATCCTTTTAGCATAGTATAAAGTGGCATAGAAAAAATTGGAACGCCGCAACCATCTTTTGTTATCGGATAAGTAGAATTTACCTCACAAAGTTGATAAATTTTTTCTTTAATAGCCTTTTGCAGAGGATGATTTATATCATCATACGTATAAATATCCCAGCCGTTAAGAACACATAAAGCAAGCATCATTGAGTGTTTTCCGCTGCAGTTATTATGAATAGCTGTTGGATTTTCACATTTTTGAATCATATTTTTTTGTCTTGATTTTGACAAAGGTTCATGGATTCCACATTTGAGAAAGTTTTCACTAAGGCCTATTTTGTCCAAAAATGTTTTGATAACTTTTTCGTGAATTTCTTCTCCTGTGTGCGAACCTGAACATATCGCAATTTCTTCATCTGACATATTAAACTTTTTATCTAACCCGTAGTCAAAAATCAGGCTTGCCTGCAAGGGTTTAGCGCAAGATCTCAGAAAGAACGGATAATCGTTATCTTCTCCGTATTTTTTTATTATTTTATTTCTGTTTGCATAAATCAAAAATCCACAATGTTCTTCTTCAACAAGGCCATCTCTGACATTTTGGGTTAAAACTGCCGGTTTATTGATCATTATTCTGCCTTAAGAGATTTGCTACCTGCATAAATTTATATTTTAACTTGCTATTTTCATCTTTTAACTTTGCTATTTGTTCTTCCAGATTTTGCTTTTCCGAAGTATTTAAAGATGTGACCTGTGGTGGCGCAACTGCAGTAACATCAAGTACAAATCGCTTCTTAGATTCATTTTTCAGTCTGAGTACCGCATTCATTGTTTCCTTGTCTACAAGATTAAGCTGTAAAAGGACCTGTCCAAATTGAGCTGTACCGTACAACTTCACCTGTTTGTTAAATTCAATAATTGCTTTTTGTAATTCATCAACAGTTATAGTTCCTGTATGTTTGAAATATTCACCGAGCCTAATTTTACCGGACATATATTCGCATAGTGCCCAAATACCACGAGAATCAGGTTTTTTTACAAAATTCTGTTCAACACACAGTTGGTGCAGCTTGCAAACTTCCTCTATTGTAAGGAATGTATTAAGGGAAATTTCAACAATACTAAAGTTACTTATACAATAATCCAAAAAATGGTAAATATTCTTGTCAAATCCACCGGTACGTTTTTCAAGCTCCACTTTACCCTTGAAAGTAAGTAAAGGAACATACCCCGCTAAATTGGAATTGGGATCTTGGATAAAATTAAGACATTCGCTTTCCTCCAATCCTTTGCGTAATTTTATCCAAATAGCTTGTCTTATCCACAACGGATAAGAGTCTATTTTTTGCATCTCAATATCCAGCAAATTTTTCCTCAAAACATCCTCGCAAGTTTATATATTTAAGTATAACATATTATTTGAAATTTTCAAGGGTTTGTCCTTAAAATAAAGATTAAATAAGACAATAGAGTAATAAGTTTCTTCTTTAAGTATCTTAAAGAATTGGCTTATACAGCCGTAGGGTTGACTTTAGTCAACCAAAAAGTTTCGGTAGGCTGAAGCCTACCCTACAGGCTGCATGCTGATACTTCCTTTTTGGTGAATATTTTATTATTTGTTTACATCGTCGGCCCTCCGGACTGCGTCCTACGGGCAGATTGGCGGTATCGACCTTGATCCTCGGGGGCACCCGCCGACCAATGCCCTTGCCTTTTCCAGATGCATAAATCCTTGCGGATTTATGCAAATAGATAAATAGTTAAATTGTTAATTTTTAATCTCCTACACATAAAGCCGTGAGGTGTGAGTAGTAGCGGTTGTATGTGCTGTAGAAGCTGCTGCTCGAGCGGAGGCTGCGTGTCCTGGCGATAGTAGCAGACGACTCAACACTGGACCAATAGCGGGCGTTTCTTAGAGCAGTGAGGGATGATGTATTGTCATATTGCCCCATATCGTTGCTTGTGCCGTTGTCTATACATATTACCTGATCTGCATTTCCCCATCCTTTGGATCTCCATATCTGTTCACATGTTTTATCTCCTTGATCACTCCAATTTGTCTTTGCAAAGTTTATTGAAGATATTAC
>CADBQW010000084.1 GCA_902796925.1 uncultured bacterium
AGCGTGTTTTCATATAGGTAAGAAAGTGGTAAAAATTTAATTAAGGTAAAAGGTAAAGAAAGGAAGATTTATCATGTCTATTCAACCGGTATCATTTAATGCTATGTCTTACAATTACCCCGTTGCAAGATATAACTCTCAACCAATTCAAAACCCTGCTTTCAGAGGGATCGAAGAAGAAGAACAACAGCCTAAAAAGAAAAGCCACACAGGGTGGTGGGTCGCTGCAGGGTTGGCCGTTGCAGGTATAGCAACTTACCTGTTAACAAGAGGCAAGGCTAAAGGTGCAGTAGAAAAAGTTGTTAAAGAAGGTGATAAGGTTGTTAAAAATGCCACAAATAAAGATAAAAAGGCCCATTATCATAAACTAGGAGAATCTTTCACTAATAGAGAATCTTTCCTTGATAAATTAAACAAACCAAAACAAATTAAAGACTTTGATTTTGATTATATAACGAAATATGCAGATAACTTAGCAAAGAATAGTCCTGATATTGAATCAATTACCTACTGTAGTGGTTCCTTAAAAAATGATATTAATACTGCATGTACTCCTAATGTAATAAAACTATTCGAAAATAAGATCGTTGCCATTGGAAAATATAAAAACAAAATAGATATTTTAGAAGTACTTTCGCCTGGAAAAGTAGATGATAAGATTAAAAGCATATTAGAAAATAAACCCTTTATAGTTGATCTTAAGAGAAAAAAATAATATGACAGGAAACGCAAAATCACAAATAAAAAAGGCCTCTGCAAATACAGAGGCCTTTTTTGGTTTATAAAATTAAACTCTGGCGCAAGGTTTTGGTCCTGCATTAACAATTTCAGAAGGCATATTTGGATATTTAGCCGAGAAATTGTCGGAAAACATTTGAGCCAATTTATTTGCACTTTCATCGTACGCATTTTTGTCTGCCCACATTCCACGCGCATCAAGCATTTCATCCGGAACATTCGGACAACTTGTAGGATAATCTACATTAAATACATCGTGATGTTTAAATTCAACAGAGTCGAAGGATCCGTTTAGTGCTGCAGTAACCATTGCACGAGTGTAGCTAAGCTTCATTCTCTTTGCGCCGGAAGATGCAGAGCCACCTGCCCAACCTGTATTTACTAAGTAAACTTTTGTACCGTATTGTTCAAGTTTATCACCCAGCATTGTTGCATAAACTGAAGCATCCATAGGCATGAATGGTTCGCCAAACAATGTAGAGAATGTTGGTTGAGGTTCTGTAACGCCGCGTTCCGTACCTGCCAATTTAGATGTAAATCCTGTTACAAAGTGGTACATAGCTGCATTTTTATCTAATCTTGAAATTGGAGGAAGTACTCCAAATGCATCTGCTGTTAAGAAAATAACAACTTTAGGAACGCCGCCTTTTGACGGAATTTGTGCATTGTTAATGTAATTGATAGGATAACCAACACGTGTATTTTCTGTTAATGAGCCGTCAGAAAAATCGAATTCTCTGCTTTCCGGACACATAATAACATTTTCCACTAATGAACCGAATTTTATTGCGTTATAAATATCAGGCTCGTTTTCTTCAGACAGGTTAATACACTTTGCATAACAACCGCCTTCAAAATTGAATACTCCATCCGGAGACCATCCATGTTCGTCATCACCAATAAGTTTTCTGGAAGGATCCGCTGATAAAGTTGTTTTACCAGTTCCGGAAAGTCCAAAGAATACGGCAGTTTCGCCTGATTCAGGATCCATATTGGCAGAACAGTGCATAGGCAAAACGTTCATTTTTGTCATTACATAGTTCATAGTTGCAAATACAGATTTTTTAATTTCACCTGAGTATTGAGATCCGCAAATAATAATTTCGTGAGCTTCATAGTCGATTGCTATGCATGCTTCGGAATTTACACCGTCAACTTCAGGATCACATTTGAAACCAGGAGCACAAAGAATTGTATAATCCGGTTCCCCGTAATTTGCCAATTCTTCTGATGTAGGTCTAATTAATAATTGGTGAATAAATAAATTCTGACTTGCAAGTTCGTTTATTACACGAAATTTTTGTTGGTAAGTTTTGTCCGCACCTGCAAATCCATCAAAAATAAATATTTCTCTGCCTTGTAAATATGCGGCGATCTTACCTTTTATTGATTGAAATTTTTCTCTTGAAATAGGTCTGTTTACTTTACCCCAAGCGATGTCGTTATGAATAGATTCCGTATCGACAATAAATTTATCATGAGGTGAACGACCGGTATATTTTCCGGTTGTAACAACAAGGGCACCGGTGTTAGACAGACTGCCTTCTTCCCGTCTCAGAGCGGCTTCAGTTAATTGGGCCGGAGTCCAATTACGATGAACGGCCTTCGGTAGAATAATACCGTGTTTTTCAATTCCGTATGTTTCCATTTTATATCTCCTTATTAAATAGTGAAAAATCAATTCATATATTGTTAGTGTAATATAAACACTAATAAATTGCAATATACTTTACACTTATATGTATTTATTAAGTGTAATTTTACCCTTATTTACTTTTGTAAAAGCTTTTCAAAAAAGACTTGAGATGATTGTTAAAATATGTTACAATAGTAGTAGGAGATTCTAATCCCAGAGTGTTATGCCCCACACCACTCTTTAATAAAAAAGGTATCCGGTTACTACAAATACAGGTGACAAAATGGATACAATAATTTTTGGTGAAAACAATTTAAAGAGATATTGGGAAACAATAGTAAATGTTTCTGTCATCGGGGTATTGGTATGTGCGCAATGTGTTGCATTTGATAATAGGATCGCACAAGTTAGTGCTCCGAGGATAAATTTGGATACCGGTCAGATTAAGGAAGAATTTATTTCTACATTTTCGCCGAAAGTTCGCCAAAAAGAATTTGACGAAAGGATTAGGAAAAAATATCCCAAAGCTGCAATATTTGATGTTAGTCCGGGGATAAAACATATAAAATTAACCAGGTATTATAACAACAAGCCTGTGAAAATTAACATTATAGAAGTTGACAGTAAACTCGGTAGAAATTTCGAACTTAGACCGGCACTAGCCTCAAATAAAACATTAAAAGCAAAAAATACAATAAGAACAATAGCTAACAGAGAGCAAGCAATAGTTGCACTAAACGGTACATTTTTTAAACCCCAAACGGGCGTTCCTCTCGGAACTTTAATGATTAATAACAAAATGTACACAGGACCCATTTATAATAGGGTAGCCATGGGAATTTTCGACTCAGGGCATTCAACTCGTTATGATATAGCGAGAGTTGAATTCAAAGCTGAAATAAAATCTGATAATAATAATTTTAAGCTTGACAATATAAATCAACCGAGAATGTTATCGACTTATCTTTTAGCATATACTCCTGAGTGGGGAACAGTTTCGCCGCCTACCCCAAAATACGGAAAACAAATTGCCGTAAAAAATAATAAGATTGTAGAAATATCGAATTCTTCAATTACTATTCCAGAGGGCGGTTACGTATTGTCCGGTCCAGAAAAGATTATATCCCAAATTATAACAAGCAAAAAAGTCGAGTTAAAAATTAACACGAATCCCGAATGGCAAGGTGTCAAGCATATAATTAGCGGGGGACCATATCTTGTTAAGAATGGCCAGCCATATGTTGATATTGCAGAAGAAAAATTAAATTCTATAGGAGGAAGAAACCCTCGTTCAGCTATAGGTTATACTGCAAAAAATGATTTTATACTTGTTGCGGTTGACGGTCGGGAGGGAAGTTCTATAGGAATGAGTCTTTGGGAACTTGCAAAATTTATGCACTCAATCGGTTGTGTAGGTGCCATGAATCTTGATGGCGGCGGGTCAACAGTAATGTATGTAAAAGGAAATATTGTAAACAATCCGGCATTCAAAGGCGGAATCGCTCTTTCTAATGCCCTTATAATCGCACATAAAAAATAATTACCTTATGGAAAATCTGCATCCACAGTAGTTTTGCCTATAAAGCCCCAGTTGTTTTGATATTTTATTTGATTTTAAGAAACCGTCTTTTTTCTTAAAATCAATTGAAACATATTCTAAATCATATTTTGATGCAATATTTTTACCAATTTCAGTAATTTTTTGATAATTTTTGTGCGGACTTATAACAATTGATGTCGTAAAGTTTTTAATACCAAGTTTATTTGCCATTTTTGCTGCTGAAATCAATCTGAGTTCAAAACATTTGTCACATCTTTTACCTTTTTCCGGTTCATTTTCGAAGCCTTTTACGTAATCTAAATAAACTGATTCATCATATTCACCAACTACCAGTTGACAGTTAAAATGATTGCAAAGCTCTTTTTGTGCATTGAGTCTGTTTTCGTATTCTTCATACGGATAAATATTTGGGTTATAAAAGTAGACAACTACTTCATAACCCAAATTTTGTAAAAGTTCTATAGGATGCGATGAACATATGGCACAACAAGCGTGCAATAGAATTTTAGTTTTACTTTCTTTGTTCATCTTGTTCTTTTACTACCCAAGTTTTAAATTCACCATACGGTTTTACACCTATTTCAAGATCTTTTCCGATTCTTGTAGCAGGAGTTCCGTTTATACCGAGTTTGTAAGCATCTTCTATTTCTTGCGAAAGTTCTTTTGATGTTTCATCACTATTTGCATCTTCTTTTAATTGTTCTATATCAAATTTCAGTTTCTTTGCAATAGTTAAAATCTCATCCTCAGTTTTAGGTTTTTTGGCGAAGACTTCCGTAGCATAACCCCATTCATTATTTTGTTTTTTAGCCGCAATAGAATATCTCGCTAACAAACACGAATTTTCATGGAACGGTCTTGTGAGGTATTTGTTGCATGCTGTATCTAATGGCAAGTTGTGATGCTCCACCTTTATAAACCTTAATTCATCCGCAAGCTTGTGAATCATAACATGGTATACCGCACAAATCGGACATTCATAATCTGTGTATGTGTCAACAACAAGAATCGGATCAGAATTGCCAAGTATATTTCCTTTTACTTTCAATTTAGAAGGCATTTTATTAAATTGAGCAAATTCATTAATCCTTTTTACATGAGGAGCCAACACCATTGTTTTTGTAGTATAAGTCAGAATGCCGATTCCGGCTATTACAACACAACAAAACGCTATTAAATAAGGTTTTATTTTTAAAGCATCCACAAAATCCGTAACACTTTGTTTTATAGATTTTGAGAACCATCCATTCTTGTAGTCAGTTGCAATAAGCGCGATTAATAGATTTAAGATATACGTAAGCGCACATAAAATACACAATTTTTTTATTTCAAACAGGCTTACACAAAGGAGAGTTACAGAAATAATAAAAGAAACAAATCCTAATGATGCAATATAATCAAGTGGATTTTTAAATACCTCCATAAATTTAAAAAGCTTTATATTTTTTAATTTGTCTGCACCTAACATTAAAAATATAAATGAGTACAATATTAATCCCCATAGCGCTAATGGAATACCAAAGAATTGAGATTCTCTTGTTTGAGCGACCCCATCGCAGTCTATAAACTCATTTATAGAGCAAAAACTTGATAGAGCATAAGGATTAAAATTAGCATCGTAATATATAAACGCTAGCTTCACAGTGGTTAAAAACCCAATAAATGCCAAAATCCCAACCCATAATTTTTTCTTTACCATATTATCCATAAGCCTCTCCTGTTAAATTGCCTCTTGTCTTATAATACAATTTTAAGCATATAAATCAAGTACTAATTATATATTGTCCAAATTGCTTATAAGAAAGGGCAAGAAAAATTAACAGATTGAGAAAATAATGTTAAATAATCATTGGCAGTATTATTACGTAATGTTACAGGATTCAAGTCAAAAAAATTGAACCACCGAATATTCAGGGGTCCAATTTTTTGTTATTCCGTTTGAACTTACGCTGTAACAAGTTCTTTTACTTCTGTTGCGAAAACTTTCGGATCAAGTTTGATACCTGGACCCATCGTTGTAGATAGGTAAACTGATTTTACGTAAGTACCTTTTGAAGATGAAGGTTTTGCTTTTAGAATAGCTTCAGCAAGTGTTGCATAATTTTTGACAAGATCACCTTCTTCAAATTGGATTTTGCCTATAGGGCAGTGAATCATACCTTGTTTATCAGCTCTGAATTCAACTTTTCCGGCTTTTGCATCTTTTACAGCTTTTGCTACATCCATTGTAACAGTTCCTGTCTTAGGGTTTGGCATCAAGCCTTTAGGCCCAAGTACACGACCTAATTTTCCTAACATACCCATGCAATCAGGTGTTGCAATAAGTGTGTCGAATTCAAACCAACCACCTTCAATTTTTTCGATAATTTCTTCCGCACCTGCATAATCTGCGCCAGCATCTTTTGCCTCTGTAGCTTTCGCACCTTTTGCAATTACACAAACCCTGACAGTTTTGCCTAAGCCTGCAGGAAGAACTACTGTTGATCTAATTTGTTGGTCTGCCTGACGAACGTCTATACCTAACTTCATATGGCATTCGACAGTTTCGTTAAATTTTGAAACTTCTTTCGAAACTTCTTGAAGTTTCTTTATAGCGTTAACCGCTGTTGCCGGTTGTTCAAAACCTTCCAACATTTGATTAACTTTTTGTTGTTTTTTAGTTAATTTTGTCATTTTAATTTTCCTTTCATGGTATTAGCGGGCAGAATACCCTTCCATATTTTATTAGTCTTCTTTTACTGTTACACCCATTGCTCTGCAAGAGCCTGCAATCATTTTAACGGCAGCATCCATTGTTGTTGCATTCAAATCTGCCATCTTAATTTTTGCGATTTCTTCTAGCTGTGCCCTTGTAATTTCTGCAACTTTATCTTTGTTCGGTACTGCAGAACCTTTTGGGATATTTAAAGCCTTCTTAATCAGAACCGGCGCCGGTGGTGATTTTAAGACAAATGTAAAACTTCTGTCTTCATAAACATCAATAATTACAGGGATAATATAACCTGCTTTGTCTTGAGTTTGTGCATTAAATTGTTTACAAAAGTCCATGATGTTAACACCGTGTTGACCCAATGCAGGACCAACTGGAGGTGATGGATTTGCTTTTCCGGCTTCAATCTGAAGCTTGATTTTTCCTACTACTTTTTTTGCCATTGTTTTCTCCTTTGTGGTAATAACGGGGGTGTCCCTTCCACATGTTATGTACTATCTTATATCTTATATTTTGTTAATTTGTTTATATTCCAATTCAACAGGAGTTTCACGCCCAAAGATTGAAACATTTGCACGAAGTTTTGCCTTATCAGGGTAAACTTCAATAATATCAGCAATAAAGTCTGCGAATGGCCCTGAGGTAATTCTGACTTTATCACCAACTTTGACATCAAGTTCAATTTTTTGAGTTTGCGAACTTGAACGATTGATAATTTTCTTAATTTCACTATCACGAGCAGGTATCGGTTTTTTAGCCGAACCAACAAACTTCGTAACACCTGAGGTGTGCCTTACAACATACCAGCTATCTTCATCCATTATCATTTCTACAAGAACGTAGCCAGGAAATATTTTTTCTTCTTTTTCCTGCTTTTTGCCGCCACGCATTTGAGTAACAGTTTTCTGGGGAACTTCTATCCTAAAAATTTTATCCCCCATATTCATATATTCAATACGTTTTTCAAGGTTAACTTTTACCTTGTTTTCATATCCTGAATATGTATGAACGATGTACCAACGTTTTTGGCCGGCTCTGGCTGTCTTTTCAGCTTCCTTTTCTTCTGCGAGAGCTTGTGCCTGAGCTTCTTCTGCTGCTTTGTCTTCGTTCAATTCTTCTGCCATTGATTTTTCTTTTTTACCTGTCATAAGCCACCTTATCTTTTTTGACGGATTATTTTATTAACCCAAATAAGCCTTTATATATTATGTCTATTAAGTAAACTGCAACTGTAAAACAGAATATAATAACAATAACCATAAATGTTTCGGATATAATCTGATGTTTTTCCGGCCAGGTTATTTTACCCCATTCAGCGCGCACCCCTCTGAAGTATTCTTTCATACCTTCTATAAATTGTGATTGCTGACTTGTTTGGTTGTTATTTTCTATCATTTTTCAGTACCTTTTATTATCTTTTAAAATCACGCCCTGAAGGACTCGAACCCTCGACATCCGGTTTTGGAGACCGACGTTCTACCAACTGAACTAAGGACGCTTATCAATAAGTTAATAAGTCATTAAGTTAATAAGTTATCAAGTATTTTTCTTATTAACTTAACAACCTTATTCTTGTTAACTTATTTTGTTTCCTTGTGAACAGTGTGACGTTTACAAGTCGGACAGTATTTGTTCAACTCCATACGTTCTTTGTGATTTTTTTTGTTCTTTGTTGTTGTGTAGTTTCTTTCTTTACATTCTTCGCAAGCGAGAACTACCATTTTGTCTAGTTTACCTTTGATTCCCATTGTTTTTATCCTTTTTAGTTATATTTCTTTTATACCGGAAATGACCTTTTTAAAATAGAATGTGTCAGAACACATTCTACAAAAATCGGCTTATACATGAATAATAAACCAAACATGAAAAAATGCAAATCAATTGTTAAATTTCTATAAGAAAAACAGCTTGCGTAATTTTCAAGCTGTTTTTTGGATGAATTATGTATGTAAAATTTAATCTTTGCCTGGATAATTACCGGACATAACGTAACTTCTGGATGATTCGCTACGTCTTTGTTCCATAAATATCTGGCCATTTTTAACGACACCTTGCATCTGGGCAAGATTTTTTTCTAATGTTGTGAGGACCTGTTCGGCGTACATTTCTGCACCTTCTTTTATCTTTAGGGAATCATCGGTTGCTTGATTTCTGATAGCATCCGCTTCCTCCGATGCGCGACGTTTCATTTCTTCGCACTCGTCTTTGACTTGTGTTCTAATTCTGTCGCCTTCACGTTCAAGAGCTTTTAGAAAATCTGCTTCAGAAAGTTTTCTATCCGCTTCTGCTTGAGCATCCGCAATGATTCTTTCTGCTCTTTGCTGTGCCTCAATTTGCAATTCTTCCCTACGTCTCAAAAACGCCCTCGCCTCTTGAATCTCAACCGGTAAGGTCGTAAAAACTTCATTTAATAAAGATTCTAATTCATCTTTTCTTATTAGTGAATATTTACCAGGAATCACTTGGAAGCTATCCTCTATTGCAACTTCCATCATCTTAAGTAAATCATAAACATTGTTTTGTTGTACTGCCATGACTACACATATACCTTTCTCTAATTAATATATTACATAAGCAAATAAACTTTGTCAAATTGTCATGGAGAATTGTTAATAATCTTAAACAACTATATTTTTACAATGAAATATTTATATATTACAAAATTGCCATTCGTCAGTATTATTTACTTTTTTTTTGCATAAGTGAATCAACAACTGATTTTGGTACAAATCCGGATATATCACCACCATTTTCAAATATTTCCCGGACTGTACTCGAAGATATAAAATTATACTCCGGCTTTGTTATCATAAATACTGTTTTTATTTTATTGCATAGCGCAGAATTAGCCTGTGACAATTGCATCTCGTACTCGAAATCAGATACGGCACGCAGCCCTCTTAAAAGAACTTCTGCACCTTTCAATTTTGCATAATCTACCGTTAATCCCTCAAATTTATCAACCTCAACATTATTCAACCCCATGGTCTCAACTGCATCCCTTATTAGTCGAACCCTTTCTTCGATAGGCAAGTATCCTTGTTTTTTAGAATTGTATGCAACAGCAATTATAACCTTATCAAATATCTCAGCCCCACTTTTTAAAACATCCAAATGACCATTCGTAATAGGATCAAAACTCCCTGGATATATCGCTATATTCATATTTTCCTCCTGAAGGTATTATAAATCAAACTGTGAAATACTTAATGTATTGTAAACTTTTGTAACAAATTCTTTAATATATATCAATTATATAAATTAAAAATACTTTATAAATATGTAAGCGATAAATAAACACGAGATTTATAAAACACTAACCTACTACTTTCTACCTATTTACCTTTTATTTATGAGAATCAGCCATCAAAGAAATGATGGCTTTTTATTTGCCATAATCCAAAATTTATATATGTTAATTTTTATTGCGTAACTATCAAAAAAAATATTGATGTTTTTTGTTAAGTATCATATTATTAAAAAAATAAAAGGCGGATATTTAATGGATAATCTTAACAGGCTACAAAAATCAAGTTTAAAACAGCTAAAAATTTCTGACATGAATATTGAAAAACCTGATTTAAAAGGTATAAATACAACTAAAGCTAACGCTGTATACCAGTGGTTAAAGAGTTGGATTTTAGCTTTCAAAGATAGCAAAAATTTTGATCATAATATTCTTTTACCCACAAAGCCTGAGCTCGCATATTTTTTAGGAGTCAGCGTCGGAACGGTACAGAATGCTTTAAGATATCTTGAAGATTCTAATCTGGTTGTATCTAAACAGGGTATAGGTACAATTGTAGGAAATTTCGCAAAAGAGGATAGATGTATAAGGAAACTTTCATCGAAAAGAGATTCTGCAATTAATACTATAATTAATTATATAACTGAGAACAACTATAAGTCAGGTCAAGAACTACCTTCCTCACGTGTAATTTCTTCTGTTACCGGGTGTTCTCTTAATACAACAAGATTAGCCATGGAATATCTAGGCTCAAAAGGGATTCTTTGTCATACTGAAGAAAATACAAACAAAAGCGGATGGAAAGTCTCTAGTATTGAAAATACCAACAAGATATCTGTGAGTATTGTTCAAGAAACACTTGTAGATAAAATTGCAAAAGACTTAAAAGTATATATTAATGATAACTTCAAAATCGGAGATAAAATTCCTGCACATGCTGAACTTGTCGAACGTTTTAATGTAAGCATGAAGACAATACATGACGGGTTAACAAGGTTAATAAATGAAGGTATCCTTTTACCTCGCAGAGGACATTATGGAACAACAGTTATAAAAATGCCATATAGCATGGATACAGATGCAAATAGAGAAACCTCAATTTTTGCATCTGCAAAAGAAACTGAGTTTTACTACTACGAAAAAACTCAAAATCACATAAAACAGATGATTGCACAAAATTATGAAATAGGACAAAAATTACCGTCAATCCTTGAACTGTCAAAAGAGCTTGACTTAAGTCCAAATACTATTCGTAAAGCTTTTCATAACCTTGCTAAAGAAGGCTACTTGGCTTTTTCCAGGGGTCGATATGGAGGAACCTTTGTTATCGATATTCCGGAAATTTCTGAGGGTACATTTAAATGGCTTGCCGTTAACCCAAAATATGCAGAGATTTACAATAATTAATTGAATCTGAATATTTGTAATAAAAATATTTTGACTATTAAGCGTATTTATTTATAATGGCGTAAAATTTATAATTACTTTACTATTTTAGAAAGATATTCCGAATTTATGGATTCGCAATAAATGACCTCCTGCAAAATTGCAACAAATTGTAACAATTTCTTAATAAAGGCTTGACCCGCGGGGGGGGGGGTGACATATAATGAAAGCAGATCGCCACGCAGGGCGGGGAATTCGAGGATTTCAGACAGTTAAAAAATGACCTTCACAAAAGTTTACAAAAATGACGGTTTTTGCGATGAATCCGGTATTTTTGGGTTTTTGAAGCGTAAAATGTATATTTTTACAATTATATAATACACTTGAATAATACAATGCAATATGTTAAAATGACTATATATGAGGATTTTAAAATGAC
>CADBQW010000085.1 GCA_902796925.1 uncultured bacterium
AATTTGTTGAGGTTGAACTTTTGCTCCATGGAGAACACCGTGGATGTTAAAAGATGTTGCCTCAGCAAGTTTTCTGTCAAAATCCAACGCTGAATTTCCCAAAAGTGCACCTAATTCGACGTCATCTTTACCCATTGTAGAGAAAGTCGGCATTTTTTTATCGTTCAATTTTGTATAAAGATACCTTCTCTGTTCAGTTGAAAGATTAAATAGCGGAGTTACAAAAGCAGTATCCGTATCATTAGAAATCTTTTTGATTGCGGAATCAACGTCATTTCCGACAGGTACAATTTCGAAATCAAGATTAACGTTTTTTGCTTTTAATTTAGATGAAATAATTTCATTCCAATTTGGTTGAGATTTGTAGAAATTCTCATTCATTAAAATTGCGGTTTTCTTTTGAGACGGAACCAACTTCTTAAACAAGATAAAATCATTAACTGATTCTTGAATAGGATTGAAGAAGCTTGGACCAAGATCTCTCAATCCGTATTGATCAATTGTTGTTACAAACTTACCTTTATTTGGTTTTTTAGCAAGATATGTTGAAGATAAATATCCTAATGAAACTACCATCATTGCTTGTGAATTTAATGCTTTATCAGAAGCTTCTCTGGCACTTTGAGGTGTCCAATTTCCGGTAAATACAAGTTTTTCATCAAATATTGGCTTGTAATCCGGCGCCAAAGATCTGGTGATTGTTGATTTAAATGTTTCCAAAACGGATTTGTTCTTTTCGTTTGGTCCGTCAAATACAAATGCAAACTTTATTGAGCCAAGAGACTGTTGTGTCGTTGCCTGGCCTTTAATAACAGGTGTCGCGCAAAGCGCAGGTAAATACATCCATTGCATAAGCATGAACGCTAATAAAATACTAATAAGCTTTTTCACTTTTCTTCTCCCAATTACTTATAAAATCCCTAATGGTTTTACTCTACTATAAAAGAAAAATTTTTGCAAATTTTTAATGTTTTTGGGGGGTAATGAAAGTGAAGAAGACGTTCAAAAAATAAATTTGAACGTCTTCTTATTTATATTATAAATAACTTTCTATACTGCAGCTTTTGAACTTGCTTTTTCAACACATTCTATAACCGCACTTGCAACCTGTTGTTGTTCTTCATCAGTAAGTTCAGGGAACATAGGTAAAGACATAACAACATCTGTATTGTGTTCAGTTACAGGCAGTGAACCCTTTTCCATGCCCAAGTAGTTATGAACTTTTTGAAGATGTAAAGGAATAGGATAATAAAGCATTGCACCAATTCCGCGTTCATGCAGCATATCAAAAACTTCATCTCTGTTAGGAACTTTTATGGTGTATTGGTGATATACACAATATGTGTTGTCAGCTTCAACCGGGGTTACAATTTCAGGGTGTCCTGCAAATAATTCGTTATATCTGTATGCGTGAGCACGTCTTTGTTCATTCCAAGAATCAATATGTCTTAATTTTATTCTTAAAATTGCTGCTTGAATTTCATCAAGACGGCTGTTTACACCGATTTCATCGTGATGATAACGAACCGCACCGCCGTGGTTTCTAAGTGCAATAACTCTGTCACGAAGTTTTTCATCGTTGGTCATGATTAAACCTCCATCACCCATGCCTCCGAGGTTTTTGGTAGGATAGAAACTTAAACAACCAAAATCACCGAATGTACCGACCATTTTTCCTTTATATTTTGCACCTATGGCTTGTGCGCAGTCTTCTATTACATGAAGATTGTGACGTTTTGCAATATCCATAATCGCATCCATATCGCAAGGTTGACCATACAAATGAACAGGAATTATAGCTTTTGTTCTTGGTGTAATCAATTTTTCTATTGAGCTTGCATCCATTTCGAATGTATCAGATTTAATTTCACAAAAAACAGGTTTTGCGCCAACAATCCCGATAGCTTCCGCTGTTGCAACAAAGGTAAATGCTACAGTAATAACTTCGTCACCCGCACCTATGTCTAAAGCTCTCAAAGCAAGATGTAGCGCATCCGTTCCTGAATTCAAGCCTACGGTATATTTGCATCCGATATATTGTGCCAATTCATTTTCTAAAGCCTTTGCGTTTGGTCCTAAAATATAACAGCCGGAACGCAAAACCTCACATACTGCTTTTTCAACTTCACTGCCAATTTGATTGTACTGGCGTTTTGAATCAAAAATAGGTATCATTCTTAATCTCCTTTTTAAATAACCACATAACAAGTATATCACAGGTGAAAGCTATCTTTACATAATATTAATATCAGTTTGTGTTGATGAGTGAATGACACAATAGGGCAATAGGGCAATAAGGCAATAAGATGGGAATGTCCCTTATCCTTGCCACTGGGGTTTTATTGAGGGCAATAAGAATTGTCATCCTGCCCGCCCCGCAAATGGCGGGAGAGGGGTTTCAGGATCTTATCACCGAGGCAATAGCAGGCTCCCCTTCTTAAAATAATACACAAAAGAAATTAATAAGTAGCCACGTGGCCAAGATGCCGAAATAAATTCAGCATGACAAGAAAGGGTTTCTTTTCGTCTATTTTCTTGTCGGCACAAGAAAATAGACTGCAGGGTCAAGCGGCTGCACAAGCCCCTTATTCAATATAATTCTGCGTTAACATAAATACCTATTTCTCCGCAAATTTAACTTTACTAAGAATTACATTTCTTGCTTCTATCGCTTCGGATTTAGATAGCGGAGGAATGTTTTTTAATTGATAATCTATCTCTAATTTTTCATATTTTGTTATTGCCATGTTATGATATGGCAATATGTCAAGTGCCTGAATATTTTTTAATTCAGAAAGAAATTTTCCAAGCTGTTCCAAGTAAACTTTGTTATCAGTAATCGTTGGAACTACAACATGTCTTATCCAAACAGGAATATTTTTTGAATCAAGATATTTTGCAAACTTTAAAATATTAATATTTGAATGCCCTGTCAACTTGATGTGTTCGTCATTATCAATATGTTTAATATCAAGAAGAACGAGTTTTGTATGTTCAAGAAGAAGATCAATCTTTTGAGTATTATTTGGTTTAAACATGATGCCGGATGTATCTAATGCTGTGTGAATTCCAAGTTCATCGGCTTTTTCAAACAATTGGGTTAAAAAATCAATCTGTAATAAAGGTTCTCCTCCGGAAACTGTTATGCCGCCTTTACAAAACTCTTTTACGCCATCATATTTTTTTAGAATCTCATCAACAGTCATTGTTTTGTTTTTGTCCAAACTCCAACTGTCAGGGTTGTGACAATATAGACATCTCATGGGGCACCCTTGCATAAATACAACAAACCTTATACCGGGCCCGTCAACGGTACCGCAAGTTTCTATTGAATGGATGTTCCCCAATAATTTTGCCATTTACATTGAACCATGAAATGTTCTTGAAATTACATCATCTTGTTGTTCTTTTGTAAGTTTTGTAAAATTAATAGCATAACCTGAAACACGCACTGTGAGTTGAGGATACTTTTCGGGGTGAGCCTGTGCATCAAGTAACGTTTCTCGATTTAACACATTTACATTAAGATGATGTCCACCCTTTTCAACATAGCCATCTATCAAATTTATAAGATTTTCTTCTTGCATTGTTGTCATTTTATTTCTCCTCAGTTATCACTATTTTTACTTATAAAAACAAAATCTTCACAATTTCCGGCACAGCAGCCTTGGTCGAGTGAAATATTTAAATCACCCATAAATACTTCATCTTTGCCCAATGCATTAGGTATGATTGAGAATGTATTTGAAATTCCATCTTGAGCATCTCTGAATGGAAGCTTTGCGACAGATGCCAAAGAGGCAACTGCACCATTTTCATCCCTTCCATGCATAGGGTTTGCTCCCGGTGCAAGAGGAATTCCTTGTTTTCTTCCGTCAGGAGTATTGCCTGTTTTCTTTCCGTAAACGACATTTGAAGTTATAGTCAAAATTGACATCGTAGGAATAGAATTTCTGTAGGTATAATGCTTTCTGATTTTGTTCATAAATGTATGCACCAAGTTTACAGCGATTTCGTCAACTCTGTCATCATTGTTGCCATATTTAGGAAAATCACCTTCTACTTTATAATCAACAACAATGCCATTTTCATCTCTTATTGTTTTTACCTTTGCATACTTGATTGCAGAAAGTGAATCCGCAACAACAGATAACCCTGCTATACCGGTTGCAAAGTAACGTTTGACATCTCTGTCATGGAGTGCCATTTGCGCCTTTTCATAACAATATTTGTCGTGCATATAATGAATTACGTTTAAGGTATTTACATATAAGCCGGCAAGCCATTCCATCATATCATCATATTTTTCCATAACTTCGTTATAATCAAGATATTCAGAAGTTATAGGTCTGTATTTAGGTCCGACTTGTTCTTTTAATCTCTCATCAACACCACCGTTAATAGCGTATAAAAGACATTTTGCAAGGTTAGCCCGAGCTCCGAAGAATTGCATCTCTTTTCCGACAACCATTGATGATACGCAACAAGCAACAGCGTAATCATCACCGTGGATAACCCTCATTATATCATCGTTTTCATATTGAATAGCAGATGTCTTTATAGAAATATGGGCAGCATACTGCTTAAAGTTATGCGGCAATCTTTTTGACCATAATACAGTCATATTCGGCTCCGGTGCAGGTCCAAGGTTTTCTAATGTATGTAAGTATCTGAATGAATTTTTTGTAACTAAAGTTCTGCCATCAACCCCCATACCGCCTATCGATTCCGTAACCCACGTTGGATCACCGGAAAATAGTTCATTGTATTCCGGAGTTCTCGCAAATTTTACAAGTCTTAATTTCATTATGAAATGATCGATTAATTCTTGAGCTTGCGCCTCGGTAAGAATCCCTTCTTTTAAGTCCCTTTCTATATAAATATCTAAAAATGTTGATGTTCTGCCAATACTCATAGCCGCGCCATTTTGTTCTTTTACGGCCGATAAATATCCAAAATAAAGCCATTGAATAGCTTCTTTAGCATTCCTTGCAGGTTTCGATATGTCAAAACCATAAATTTTTCCAAGCTCAATCATATCTTTTAACGCACTTATCTGATCGGCAATTTCTTCTTTAAGCTGAATTTTATCAGAAGTCATATCTCCATCAATGGATGCGTGCTGTTCAAGTTTATCTTCAATAAGCCTATCAATACCGTATAGCGCAATTCTTCTGTAGTCACCAATTATTCGGCCTCTGCCATAGGCATCCGGTAATCCCGTTAAAATAGCAGCATGACGAGCCTTTCTCATCTCTGGCGTGTAAGCATCAAACACTCCTTGATTGTGTGTTTTTCTGTATTTTCTGAATATATCACTTATATTAGAATCTATTGTATATCCGTATGATGAACATGCTCCTTCGGCCATTCTTATACCGCCAAAAGGCTGCATGGACCTTTTTAAAGGAGCATCTGTTTGTAACCCAACTACTTGTTCCAGGGATTTATCAATATAACCGGCACCATGAGAAGTTATCGTGGATACAATCTCTGTATCCATATCTAAAACTCCACCTTTTGCACGTTCCTTTTCAAACAAATCTAAACACTCATTCCACAACTGAACAGTAGCGGTAGTCGGCCCTGATAAAAAACTTGAATCGCCTGTATATGGCTCGTAATTATTTTGTATAAAATCTCTTACATTTATTTCTTTATTCCATATACCGGATTTGAAAGAGGTCTCAGGGTAAACTTTATTTTTCTCTAATGTTTCCATTAAATTACTCCTTAAAAATTAAATATAAATTTCATTATTTCCCAATCAACTTAAGTATACAACAATGAAAAAATTAAGTATATTAATTAAAATTTATTATAAATATTTGTTTACAATTATCAGGAAATTAACGTTTCTTAAAATCTTGATGAGCCTATTATTTATACATTACCTGTTGAACTGTTACGGTCATCTTCCAATTGTTTTAGGTCTATATTACCGCTGTCATCATCATAAGCCGTATTAATTGCATTGGTGTCAATTTCAACATTAACGTCGGCATCTACCATTTCTAAGTCACCTTTTGCGTATTCTCTTGTTTTTCCATCCTCAAGTTTAACGGCGACTGTTCCATTCATAAACTGTATGTAACAAACTTTGCCTAAACCGTCAGGTGTCATTACGGAGGATCCAACAGGAGGCATGCCTTTTGCCGCATCTATGTAATTCGGATATTCATAGGTAAGACAGCAAAGAAGGCGGCCACATGTGCCTGAAATCTTACCAGGTGTAATTGGCATACCTTGGTCTTTTGCCAATTTCACGTTTATTGTTTCAAATTTCCTCAAAAATGACGAACAGCAGAAAGGCCGACCACATATTCCGACGCCTTCTAATATAGAGGTTTCGTCACGAACTCCGATATGCCTTAAATCTATTCGTACTCGAGTAAATACTTGGGTAAGATCCTTTAGTAATGCACGAAAATCAACGCGTTCCGGTGCTGTATAGTAAAATGTAATCTTACGGCGGTCAAAAGTAATTCTGCATTGAACAAGATTCATATTTAGCTTGTGTTGTTGTACAAGGGCCTGACATTTAAAAAATGACGTTACTTCCTCTTTTTTTATATCATCAAGGGTTTGGAGGTCGCGTTGAGAAAGAACCCTTATTACAGGCAGTTCTTCCGGTTTCACTTTTGATGCATTCCAAATTTGGACAATCTTAGGATTAACCAACTCTGCTTTTAAAGCTTCCTCGCCCTTTTCTGTTCTTACAAGAACCATCTGGCCGGATTCCAACCTCATAGTTTCAGGAACTTTTAAAGGTAAATATGCATTCTTTAAATATCTTACGGCAAATTTCATTATACGTATCTTTCTTCTTCTTTTAGTTTTCTATTCATTAATTTTTCAAGTAAAGCTTGAGGCGTTATATCTGTATAAACCGCCTCGTAAATGGCATTTGAGACAGGAACCTCAATATTATATTTTTTTGCAAGTTCACAAATAGCTTTAGATGTTTTAACACCTTCTGCTACTGAACCCAGTTCTTTTAATATATCATCAATTTTTTTACCCTTGGCAAGCATTGAGCCAACCGTGTAATTTCTGGACATAGGACTTGAACAAGTAGCTATTAAATCTCCCATGCCAGAAAGCCCGTATAAGGTAGAAGGATTTGCACCAAGCTTTAAACTAACTCTAATAATTTCTGCCATACCACGAGTCAAAAGGGCTCCTGCACAATTGTCACCCAATTGCATTGTATGAGCAAAACCAGATGCTATCGCAATAACATTTTTCAGGCTCCCGCCTAATTCAACCCCTATGACATCAGGGTTTGTGTATAGCCTAAACCTGTTTTTTACGGAGCAATGTTTTTGAACAAATTCTGCAGCTTCCATATCTTCAGAGGCTACAGAGGCCGCTGTCGGCTTTCCTTGCAAAACTTCTTTTGCTAGTGTCGGACCTGACAAAATCACCAACTTTTGTTTTGGCAGTACATCTTTTATAACTTCAGACATACGCATCAATGACGGTAGTTCAATTCCCTTCGATGCATTTACCAGAATTTGTTCTGATTTTATTCCCGCAAGTTTTAATTTTTCACAAACATCGCGAACTCCGCTTGTTGCAACAACAGATAGTATTATTTCTGCACCATCAATCGCATTTGTTAAATCAGAAGTTATTTCAACTTTGGAATCAAGCTGTACTTCCAAGGGTTTTGAGGTATGTTTATTTTTAATTAAGTCTTCAGAGAGATCAAAGTCTCTGCCCCAAACAGTAATTTTATCAAAATTATCTGTCAATAGCCAAGCAAGTGTTAATCCCCAACATCCGGCACCGAGCACGGTTAATTTCATTCTTCTCTCCTTATTTCTCTACTTTCTCTAGATCGTTAAATAGCTTTCTTAAAACTCCGGCATGGCGTTTTAATTCAAGACGTGATTTCTCAACATCAAAACCGGTTTTTATGGATACTATTGCGGTTTTAATTTCCCAATCACATTTTAGAAGGGTTGCTAAAGCTTCGCTATGAGAAGTTTCTGCAATTTGGGCAACTATTCTGATAGCTCTATCTTTTAATTTTTCATTAACAGCCTGAAGATCAATCATAAAGTTTTCATAAGTTTTACCAATTTTTATCATTGAACCGGTCGATAACATATTAAGAATCATTTTTTGAGCGGTCCCCGCCTTTAACCTGCTTGATCCTGCGATAACTTCAGGCCCTACCTCAACGCAGATTGTTAAACCTGCATCCTGTGCGATTTTACCTTTTGAATTACAAGTAACGGCAATTGTAAACGCTCCTATATCATCAGCCTTTTCAAGAACTCCCAACAAGTATTTTGGGTTTCCGCTGGCAGAGATAACAACGGCAACATCTTTTGGCGTTAATATTTCTGCATCTTTTTTACCCGCATCAAGGTTATCTTCAGCCCCCTCGACAGAATACCTTAATGCCCTGTCACCACCGGCAATAACACCTTGAACCATATCCTCAGGAACAGAAAACGTCGGATGACATTCTGAGGCATCCATAACCCCTATTCTTCCGGAAGTTCCGGCTCCAAAATAATAAAGTTTTCCACCTTTTAAAAACTGACGTGAAATTATATCAATAGCTTCTGCAATATGTTCAGATTCATCCTCTATTGCAAGAGCTACCAGCTTATCTTCTTCATTCATTTTTCGAACCATTTCGACGGTCGACAAAATATCAATATCCTTGGTATTTTCGTTCCTGTACTCGGTAATAATTTCACTCATAAACAATTCCTCACTAAAACTTTTATCCCAATTCTTTAATCAAATTTGCCATTTCGATAGCACCACGCGCAGCTTCTGAACCTTTGTTTCCGGCCTTTGTCCCCGCTCTTTCAATAGCTTGTTCAAGATTGTCTGTCGTTAAAACACCAAACATCACAGGAACACCTGTTTGCAAGCTTACATTAGCAATTCCTTTAGATAATTCTGCTGAAACATATTCAAAATGCTGAGTTGAACCCTTTATAATTACACCCAAGGCAATTATCCCGTCATATCTTTTTGTTAAAGCACACTTTTGGGCGATAATGGGAATCTCAAAGGCTCCGGGAACCTTCACAATATCAATATTTTTGTCTTGAACCCCACTCCTTTTTAGTTCATCTAATGCACCTTCAAGAAGTTTTGAACCTATAAAATCATTGAACCTGGAAATTACTATACAAAATTTGCCGCTGCCTGCAACAAGTTTACCCTCATAAGTTTTCATAAAATTTTCTCCTTAGACTGTATGGAAAAACTTTTCCTTTTCCACAGTTCTATTCTAATACATATTTTATTATTTTACAATAAAAGGATAAAAAATCTTATAAAAAATATATAATGAGGATAAAATTAGTAACCAACCGCAAAGTTTCATCAGTAAATCGGATATAACATAAAACTTTTTCCAACTTTTTAATTTAGAAGTCAAATATGCTGCCAAAATTAATATTAACCCCTGACCTACGGAGAATAAAAATAACATCAACACAGCCTTTATAATATTTGCACTGAACGATGCAAAAGCCATTATGCCCGCTAAAATTGGTGTTGAACAGGGTGTCCCGACAAGTGCAAACGCTGCGCCTAAAATAAACGGATACCCAAAATTATTTTCTAATTTACCTTTTGGCATTTCTTTTATTAAAACAGGAAGTTCAAAATCGAGAAAACCGACAAGCTTCAAGCCCATAATCATAATTATTGCGGCAAGAATTATTCCAAAATATCCTCCCGCAAAGGCAATAAATACCTGTCCTGTTATTGCACAAATTATACCAATAACTGAAAAGATAACAGATGTCCCTAATACAAATGAACATATCTGAAAAAATGTTGTAATTGGTTTTTCTTTAGAATATCCCCCTACATAACCAATTATTATAGGAAGCATTGACAAAGAACACGGCGATATAGAAGCTATCAATCCGCCGAGAAATGATAGCCCCAAAAGTAACATAAAATTTTGTTCGGAAGCAAATACTTGCGCAAGATATTCCATTATTTTAAATTCCTCAACTTATCTTGCATAACATCTTTTGGAATGGCACCTTCGATTCTGTCGACGATATTCCCTTTTGAATCCACCAATATTATAGTCGGTACAAGTTCTACATTATATTTTTTCATCAAATTTTTGTTAAAAGAACTTTTATTTTGTACCTGAATTTCAGTTAAAACAATATCGTTGGCATGCTCAGGAAAAATTTCTTTAAAAATATTATTCATGGTCTGACAGTCACGACACATTGTGGAAGTGAATTTTAAAACTTGCGGCTTTCCGTTAGGAGTAGTCATAACCTGTTCAGCAGACTGTCTTGCAGAAACTGATTCTGACTGCTTTGACAAAACTCCAAACAATACCAACGGTACAATAAAAATGATAAGAATTGTGATTAAATTTTTTCTCATAACTTTCTCCTTCTTTATTGTAGCATGATAAATTTTTAAATAAAAATTTTCAAAACCCCAATCGGGTTAAATATTCTTGCCACCTTTTCTATGACTACCAAGGGGAATTTTAGAAATTTTCCAATTGATTTCTGTAATATAAATAAAGGATATCCTTTAGCCCTGCATGCACTTCAGTGTATACTTGCTTGTATATAAATCACAATAATAAAATATCGAATAAAAATTAAACTCAAGAATAATTGACTTTTTTTAAATCATTATTATAGATAAAGGTATTATGAGTCAGAATTTTTATGATATACTAGGAGTTTCTGTAGATTGCACGGTTGCAGATATTAAGTCTGCATACAGAAAACTTGCAAGAAAATATCATCCGGACTTGAATAAAAATAATCCTGAGGAAGCGATTAAACATTTTAAAGAAATCTCAAAAGCTTACGAAACCTTATCCGATCCAAAATTAAGAAATCAATATGATATAATTAACGGTATTTTTAAAACAAAATTCGGAACCAATTTTAGCGAATTTGAACAAGAAACAAAGACTTATTCATCTCCTTATAAAAAAACATTCTACAATAAAAAATCTGACTCAAAATCTGACATAAAAGACAGGATAAACATTTTTTTTGAAGATTTAAAAAAAGAAGCACCAAAACAGAAAACATCTAAAAAACAACCCAAGAAGGGAAGCAACATTACGGTAGATGTAAATGTCACCTTGTCTCAAGTTTTAACGGGATGCGAAAAAACAGTAAATATAATGCATACTCAAAGTTGTCCAAAATGTCATGGCCGAAAGTTTATTAACGGAAGCCTTTGTAAGCATTGTGAAGGTAAGGGTGAGATTAGTGAATACAAAAAAATATCGGTCAAAATCCCTAAAGGCGTAAAGAATCATGCCAAATTACGCATAAAAGGTGAGGGTAATGATGGGCATAATGGAGGTGAAAACGGAGATTTATACCTTATCATTTCTATAGTTGAAAATTCAAGGATAAAAATTGAAGGCAAAAATATTATTTATCATGTTCCGATTTCCCCTTTCGAGGCTGTACTCGGGGCGGATATATTGATTCCGACTTTTGATGGTAACGTTTTACTAAAAATACCGCCAAGAACAGGTTCCGGGCAAAAATTCAGACTCTCCGGTTTGGGTTGTGAAAAAGATGGAGACATGATTATTATAACAGATATTGAAATTTCAAAATCTTTGTCGGATGATGAAGTAAAGTTGTACGAAAAACTTAAGAAGCTATGCAAAGATAATTTAAGAGAAAATCTGTTATATGGCAAAGATTAAAGAAATATTTGAATCAATTCAAGGCGAAGGCCCATATATTGGCTACAAGCAATTGTTTATCAGATTTTGTGAATGTAACTTGAAATGTGCATATTGTGATACCGATTTTGCACCCAATGAAGGTTATACCGAATTTTCAGCAAACGCACTTTTAAGATATATCAACGACAACTTTGAATTGGATAAAATCCATTCAATATCGTTAACAGGCGGTGAGCCTCTTTTGTCTTACATATTTTTGCAGGAATTCTTGCCTCTTACAAACAAAAAAATTTATCTTGAAACAAATGGAACTTTGTATAAAGAATTATTGGAGGTCAAACAGTACATTTCAATAATTTCAGCGGACATAAAACTTGAAAGTGCAACCGGCATGGATACTATGCTCTTACACGAAAAGTTTTTTGCAAATTGTGAAGGGGTAGAAACTTTCGCCAAGATTGTTTTTAATGAAAATATCACAGGAGAAGAAATCCTAAGGTGTACTAATCTTGCAAAAAAATATAAAATGCCATTGATAATTCAACCTGAAACAAAAGATAACGAAATTGTTATGTCATCAGATTTTATCAATTTAGTTACCGACAAATTTATGGCATCATACGATAATGTGAGACTTATTCCACAAACACACAAATTTATGGGGCTTGAGTAACGGATGTCTAAATCCTCAAATTCATATAGTCTTTTAGAGCTAACTTCCAGTTACGGCAGATACCGTTGTTTTCCATAACACTATGTTTGGGGCGATTGGCTCTGCGCGGAAATTCTTCTGTTGAACATGGTTTTAGATTAACATCTATTTTAGCAAGTTGAAAAATTTCCTTTGCAAACCCGTACCAAGAGGTTTCTCCTGAACCGCATATATGATAAACTCCATAAGGTTCACCATCTAACAATTTTACAATACCGTTAGAAAGTTCCACGGTCCAAGTCGGACAGCCAATTTGATCATCAACGACCTTCAATTCCGGCTTGTCAGCAAGGGATATCATTGTTTCTACAAAGTTTTTACCGTGTATGCCATATAGCCATGCCGTACGTGCAATATAATATTTCTTGCAAAGTTTTTTTACCCAATTCTCACCCTCGAGTTTTGTTTTTCCGTATATATTAATCGGGTTTGTTTTATCAGTTGAGAAGTATTTTTCTTGTTTCTTTCCGTCAAATACGTAGTCTGTCGAAATGTATACCATAGTTATATCATTTTGTCTGCAAATTTTTGCGAGATTTTTTGTGCCCAAGGTATTTATTTTTTCTGCGATTTCAGGTTCTTCCTCTGCTTTATCTACATTTGTGTAGGCCGCACAGTGAATTACAATATCAGGATTGTGTTCGGATAAAACTTGATTGACCATATCTGAATTTGTTATATCAAGGTTATTGATATCAGTTTCAATAACTTGATATCCCTCATCTTCAAGTATTGGACATAAGTCTTGCCCTAACATTCCATTTGCACCGGTTACTAATATCTTCATTAAAGATTCCTTTCTTGTTAGCCTTCATAATTATAGCATGAATGTTAATGATTAGTAGCGTGCGCTTTTGTGTATGAATTAAAAGCCATAAGATAATAATAAGATAATAGAGCCATAGGGCAGTAAGAATTTTTTAACAATTTTAATTTTTGTAACAAAATCTTTTTAAACACTAAAGTTTTCTTTTTAAATTCCGATTAATAAATCAGAGGTTAGACACTGTTGATTGAGGAGAAAGTTTAATGTTCAAAAAGGATGACGAAAATCAAAAAATTATTATTGAAATAAGGGCTTTAGTCAATGAGGAAGAAGATCCTGATTTTGAGGAAGAACTTGATGACTATTGCACATTTATGAAGCAAATGTTTTTGGAAACATCCGGTTTAAATTAATTAGCAATTTGTGCAATGTAATTTTGATTATGTCTATATATAATTTTCGTATATGAAGACGATTATAATAGGCGCGGTTGCAGCGGGCGCAAAAGCTGCTATGAAATTAAAACGGTTACTGCCGGAAAGTGAAATTACCATTTATACTCAAGATACACACGTATCATATTCTTCGTGCGGGTTACCGTATTTTATCAAAGGTGATTTTGACGATTTTAATTATTTGTTAGTAAAATCCCCCGAAGAATTTGAAAAAGACGGAATTAAAGTATTTTTAAAACATAGAGTTGATAAGATTCAGCCGCAGTATAATAAAGTGCTTGTTAGTGATTTGGATGGAAAAACAAGCTTTCTTGATACTTATGACAATCTTATTATTGCAACCGGCGCAAGACCGTATATTCCTCATATTGCAAATATGAATCTTAAAAATGTTTTTGTTTTAAGACGAATTGAAGATGGTATAAACGTAAAAGATGCTGTAAAAAGATCAAAACGGGCCGTAATTATTGGTAGCGGATATATTGGTATGGAATTGCTTGAGGCAATTGCAAGTAATGATGTCCATGTAGATATAATTGAAAAAATGCCTAATATAATGCCAAATATGGATGAAGATGTTTCTAATCTTATAAAGGAAGAATTGGAATCAATAGCACAGGGCAGATTTGAGTTTCATACCGGAGAAAACGTTATTGAATTTCGCGGGGACTGTGATAGTGTAAAACAAGTTGTTACGGAAAACGGCAAAATTATAGACACAGATATGATTGTCATTGCGGCAGGGGTTGTTCCAAATGTAGAAATTGCAAAAGATGCCGGAATAAAAATAGGGGTAACCGGTGCAATTCAAGTTGATAAATTTATGCGAACAAATATAAAAAATATTTATGCTTGCGGTGATTGTGCAGAAAAGACAATGATGATAACGGAAACCCCTGTTTATATTCCACTGGGTTCGTATGCCTCAAAAGAAGGCAGATGTGCTGCTATCAACGCCTCAGGCCAGGTTGATGGGTTTTATGGAATATTAGGTTCTACCGTAACCAGATGTTTTGACTTAACAATTTCAATGACAGGATTAACAACTAAAAAAGCCTTGGAAATCGGCAAAAACCCTGTATCTACAGTTATAACAAAATCTGATAGAGTTGGCTATATGCCTGAAGTTGACAATATTACATTAAAACTAATCGCCGATAAAAGCAGCGGGCAACTCCTCGGGGCTCAGGCTGTAGGTTCAAAATATGCGGATAAAAAAATAAATTCTCTAACTTCGGCTCTTACCGCAAAAATGACAGTAAGTGAATTTCTCAATAACGATAATACTTATTCCCCACCTTATTCAACCACTGTAGATCTTTTGTATAATGCGGCATTAAAGTTAAAAGATCAAATTGAGTAAAACCTAATATTTGTGCTATTATATAAATCGTAAAATGTACACAAATATGAGGTAAAGTTTATGAAAAAATTATCACCGCTTCAATCAGAAAGGTTGAAATATCAACCAAAATTACCTTCAGCGTTATCAGATGGTATAAATACTCTTTCTGTTTCTGAGGGAGAAGCAACACAATCTGTAAGAGACCAAGAGCAAATTAAAGCATTATTTCCTAATACTTACGGGAAACCTGTAGTGACATTCTCAACAGGCACATCCAGAAACACTGAATCAATGAATGTGGGTGTTATTCTTTCCGGAGGACAGGCACCTGGCGGACACAACGTTATTGCCGGACTTTATGATGCTTTAAAACAAGCTAATCCTTCTAATAAATTATACGGGTTTTTAGGCGGCCCCTCAGGGATTATTGATGGTAAATACGTAGAATTTAATGATGAATTCATTAATGAGTACAGAAATACAGGTGGTTTTGATATCATAGGTTCCGGCAGAACAAAATTGGAAACTGAAGATCAATTCCAAGAATCATTGAAAGTTTGCCAGAAATTAGGTATCAAGGCTGTTGTAATTATCGGTGGCGATGATTCAAATACAAATGCCGCACTTTTGGCAGAATGGTTTGTTAAGCATAATGCCGGAATTCAAGTTATAGGATGCCCAAAAACTATCGATGGAGACCTTAAAAACGAACAAAT
>CADBQW010000086.1 GCA_902796925.1 uncultured bacterium
ACTGTCTGAAATCCTCGAATTCCCCGCCCTGCGTGGCGGACCTACCTCCATTATATGTCACCCCCCCCCCCCGCGGGTCAAGCCTTTTTTAACAAATTGTTACAATTTGTTATGGTTAAAGATGACTAGTTGCAACAAATTCATACAAAAACTACCGGATTCCATATCATATTAGATTGTAATCCGGTGGTTTTCGGTGAATAGAAATTAGTCTATTCTACATATCATGGTGATAAAATATATCTCTATGTGTTAATGCCAAAATTAATGCACTAATACCAACAAGAGAATATACTATTCTTGAAACAAGCGTCATCTCACCAAATAACGTAGCAACTAAGTCGAAGCCGAAGATTCCTACCAATCCCCAGTTCAAGGCTCCTATCAAAACTAAAATGTAGGCAATGATTTTTAATATATGCATAAGCAATCTCCTTTCTTATGATTCTTAATTATTTCTTTATCCATTACATTAACCGGATAGGCAATTTTATAGTCCAATATTGATTAAAATCGAATTATACAAAATTTTATTATAAATTCTTTATTTTCCACCTCTGCATGGATAGAACCCCCGTGTGCCTCAACTATTTTTTTAGCTATATACAATCCCAATCCTGTCCCTACTTTATGTTGTTTCTTTGCGTAAGTAATATACTTTTCAAACAAATCATCAGGATTAAGCGTATTTAAGCAATATGAAATACTATTTTTAACACAACAGTATATGTTTTTATCATCACCCGAAATCGTTATATAAATTGCTGAATTTTTTACAGCGTGTTCTGAGGCATTAATTAACAGATTATGTATAAGCCTTTTAATTTCTATGTAATGTGCATTTACAGTTGTATCCTGTATTTGGCAAGTCACATTTACATCAATATTTTTATCTTTGAATATATACTTCGTTTCCTCAATGCATTCGTTAACAACTTTGTCAAATCTAATTTCTTGTTTTTCAAGTTTAAGAACCTCATTATCAGATTTGTATTTGTTCAAAACATTATCAACAAGTAATTTCATATATTTTGCGGCACCGAGAATATCATTAAGAATTTCGTTCTGCGTTGGATTCATAAGCATAGTCTGATTATCAAGAAGGTATTCTAAAGCCGTAATTTCTGCAGCAACCGGTGATTTTATATCGTGTGTAACCATTGCAAAAAAAGTTTCCTTTTTATCCATAAGTGCATTTTGCAATTGCTTCATTTTTAATACATTCATAATTTGTGCTCTTACTACACTTACGTCAAAAGGTTTTTCTATATAAGCATAAGATCCCAGGTCGTAACCACGAATTTTGTTTTCAGAATCAGATAAGGCAGAAATGAATATTATTGGTGAATTGGCATTCAATTTTGAGTTTTTTATAGTATTAGCAAGATCAAACCCTGAAATTTCCGGCATCATTATATCTAAAAGAAAAAGGTCAAATTTATCATGCTCTATTGCAACAATTGCTTCTTCCGGTTTTGAAAATGCGCTCAATTCCAGTGAGCACGGTTTTAAAGTTTCAACCAAAAGTTCAATATTCATAGGGTTGTCATCAACGATCATAACCTTTGCGGATTTGACGTTCCACAAAAAATAATCTTTTGAAAAATCGGCCTCCTCATACTTATTTTCACTTAAAAAACTTCTTACAAGAGTTTTGTCAATCGGATATTTTACAACATTTGTAAAACCATTCAGATTAGCATTAAGAATATTTTTTCTCGAAACATCGCTGCTTGCAAGCCAAACTGTTACTGTTGGATAATTTTTCATAAAATCTTTTATCTTGTTTAGATGTTTAAAATCAGTTTTAATTATACACAGTTTCTTATTTGCGAGATTCTTAATCTTTGGTAAATCCCTATAATTGTTTACAAAAATAACTTTTTCATTTTGTATATCATCTGATAGGCATTGCATAAAGTAATATTATCAATTTTTAATGCTTTTAGGTATTAGCATGGCGGGTATTCTTTGTTACATTGAGAAATCATACTTTTATAAATTTTCATGTTAAAATACAACTGTTAAATTGATAAGTATATATTAAGATAAGGAGAAGATATGAACGAAAAAGTTTTAAACATTATTTTAATTGTCTTAGTTTTGTTACTATGCATGCAAAATTGTTGCAAAAAATGTATATCTCGATATGAGGTGGTTCCTGCTGGAAACATGTTGACAATTCTTATAGATCATCAAACCGGAATGACTTGGAGAAACAGTATCTGCAGCGAAAAATCACCTGTCCCAGGATGTTGGGCTCGTATGTATACTATTGACAACGGAGAATTTAATCTTCCTATTGGAGAACAGTCTGCCAGAAAAAAAGAACTGAAATTAATGAGAAAACTTCAAAAACTCCAATCTAAAAACAGAGTTGAAGCTCCGCAGCCTAAAGAACCTGTGACTCCTCAACCGGAAAATCCGGCTGTAAAACAATAATTTTAAAATCTTAAAACTTTTTTGATAAGTGGAAGTTGTAATTTCCACTTATCTATTTTTTTAGTTTTGATACATTTTCCATCAACAAAATGTTTACTTCATATGGCATTAGCTGGGTTGACAACTTGCCAGACTCAATTTTAGGAATAGAACCCAGTTTTATGGGAATAGGCAAATCCTCACCCTTCAAAAATGGAATATAAATTTTTACGTCTTGCTGCATTGATTTTGTCATATTAGCATACGAAATAAGGGTGTATTTTCCACCGCTCAATACAAAACCCAAAATATCAGGGGATGATGTTTTAAGTTCGATAAATTTGAAATCCACAGCATTGTATATCCCACTCACGTTATATTTTAGTCTGTTGGCTTCAATAAACTCTTGACGCAAAGGAAGATATTTTCCTCCGGGTTTCCTGGAAAAATTAAATATATCGACTTTGCCGCGATTAACATAATATATATTTGAATCTGTGAAACTTTTAAAAGCTTTTTTATTTCCATATAGATATATAAATGAATCCCCAGTTGTTAAACCGTCAGTTATAAAAGAATTTACCGGTAAAATAGCATTCATCCAAAATACGTTATCAAGATAGCTAATGTTATTATCAGCAACAGGACTCATACTGTCATGGGTCAAAAACGCCCCGACAACCGCTTTTGGAGATGCATATTTATTTTTAAGACCCAAAATATTTTTGACATATGCCATAAGTTCCTTGGCAGAATGTATATTGCCAAAATTTCCGTAATATCCATCGAATCCGGCATTCAAAAGTTTATCGCAAGAGGTTAAAGGCAAATCCGGTAAAATTTGTTTATTTCTCTCACTAATTTGTGCTACCCACAAAAAATGCGGGTCTTTACGCCTGGAATAACTTATCAATTCCTCCCAAAATTTTGCAGGTTTTGTGCTCGCTTCATTTGCAACAATCCCATCCACCCCAAGACTTATAACATAATCAACATAATCTCTATATAATTTCAAAACCTCCCTATTTACAGATGTCTCATTGCCGCCATTCAGTACTCTTATATCTGTATTTTCACCCGGAATTAAATCTTTACCACTAACAAAAAGAGACGGATTTTTTAAGTATAATTCGTATGATGCGAATGCAGGGACTTCAACGATTACCCGAATCTTTCTTTTATGCGCTTCATTTATAAATTTTATAGCTTGTGATTCCACAGAAAGTGCAGTTCTGCGACTCTCAAGCTGAGGATTTAACTTATTAAAACTCAATGGCGCATACAAGGAGCCCGCCGTTCCAAGAGCTTTTGTCTTTCCCAACTCCATTATAGGCATTAGTTGAATTGTATTAGATCCGTTTTCAGCAATTTCATCTAATCTGGAGATAGCATTCAAAAAATTACCGCTTTCTTCACCATCATCAAAATCAATTATTCCATTGTTGTTCGAATCAGTTGCATTGAATGTTCGAATATTAATTTCATAAATATGCATAGAATTTTTTAAAAATAAGTCGCGTGCATCATTAATCCAAACATCTTCTGCAAAAACTGCTTGCGAAAAAATAAATATTGGTATCAAAAATAGTATTATCTTCTTCATTTACTCATCCCTCATCACATAAACAAATTCTAACAAATAATAAACCTTTTGGCAATTTTATAACATTATTACTACTCTTTCTTTAGAGATTTTACAACATTGTACAAAACATCAAATTTTACCGGGTTTTGAGCAATAATAGGTATATCTGCAAGAATCTCATTAATTAAAGTTTCGGTATCTTTAAGATGAGTTGTTGCAAAAAGTTCTTTGACTTTATTAGTTCTTCGCTAGTAATCTTAGTTGTTAAAAATCCTGCAGGCTGTTCTTGAGTCAAGTTATTTGAAACAAAGAACAATTGGTCCGGTATTATCACCGATAGTAAGCAAAGACAAGGGTGACTTTGCTAACAGAACAAGTTGTGCAGGAGCACAATTAAAAAACAATGCTCAAACACTTTTAGAAGACACCGTTGTAATAGGCGGCTCTGCAGGAACATTGTATGCAGTCAATCTATGATTTGCTAAACGCAGCATCATGTTTGTATAAAGTTTTCTACATTCTAATTATTCAATAACAACTATCTCCGGAGGGCAAAAGAATCTTACAGGCAGAATGCTATTCCCCAAACCTCGAGTTGTATAAAGAGTTTTGCTACCTTCTTTAACAATTCCGTATGCGTATTTTTTTCCATATTTGGATGGAACCAGAATCGGCCTAAAAAATACAACCTGACCGCCATGGGTATGCCCTGCCAGAGTTAGTGAAATATTATCCGGCACTTGCGGAAAAATATCAGGAGAGTGGGTTAATAATAGGATTTTACCTGAATAATTAATCAAAGATTTTTCAATCTCCGGATTCCCTGTCTGAATATCTTCAACTCCGGCAACTGTTACCCCTTTGATATGAACATTTTCATTTTGTAATACTTTGATACAGGCAGCTTCTAAAGCATTAATAATTTGATTTGCACCTTGCCAACCGTCATGGTTCCCAAGGACTGCAAATTTACCGTATTTTGATTTGATTTTGCCAAGCTCAGTCGAAATTTTTTCAATCGGAAGTGTGTATTTTTTGTTATGACTGTTTACAAAATCACCTCCGAACAAAACGAGATCGGGATTTTGTTCATTAACAAGTTTAACAATTCTCTTGAGTCGAAATATTTCGTATGGCTTAATATGCAAGTCACTTAAAAAAACTATTTTTAGGCCATCAAAATGAAAATTTATATGCTTAACCGTAAGAATATATGGTTCAATAATAACAGTCCATATAAAGCCAAGAATTGCAATTGTAATAAAAAACTTAATCATTATTCTTTTATAACATCAATAGTATCGTAATCCAATAAATATGGTAAATGTGCTTTTGTAATGAGTTCTCCCGGCAGCAATATAGAAATTCCCGGAGGGCATTCCGCAATCATTTCTGCAGAAATTCTACCTATTGCCATTTCTTTTGAAACGGTTTCTTTATCGGAATAATACGCTTCTCTTAGATTCATCTTGATTTGCGGAGTAATCATTGGCATATGCTTACGATTTTCCATATAGTAGATATCGGAATACTCTGTTTCATCAATCTTTTTCAAACATTTAACCAAATATTTGATATCGCGTTTGGAATTTCCTATATTAGAAAGAATCAAAAGTCCGTTATCAGTGGCACTTTCAACTTCTATATTAAAGTCTATTTCTAAAATTGATTCCAAGCGTTTTCCTGATAGTTTATCTGATTTTATAAATATTTTTGTTACGTCAGTTTTATAACCAAAATCCCCCTTTAATTGATGAATAGTTTTAAGTTTGTCTATTTCATTTCTCAGATATTTAGCATTTTTTACGGCTTTTTCAATTTGTTTTTTGCCACGCGGACTTTCAAGATTTGCTCTTGCGGCATCTAAACTTGCCAATAGCATTAGAGAAGGGCTGGTTGTATGAAGTAGTTTTAAAGCTTTTTCAACTGCCGCTATATCAAGACAAGAATCTTTTGCGATATGCAGCATTGAACTTTGGCTCATTGACCCCCCTGTTTTGTGAAGTGAATGAACAACAGCATCAGCCCCTTGGGTTAGCGCACTTTCAGGTAAATCGTCATTAAACGACCATAATGTTGCGTGAGCTTCATCAACTATTAATGGTACATTATATTTTTTACAGACCTGGGAAATTGATTTGACATCAGAAACAACACCTTCGTATGTCGGATTTGTAATCCAAACCATCCCAACGTTTTGATTTTCTTTTAAAAGATTTTCAACAGATTCAGGATCAATATTTCCCCAGATACCCCAATCTGTAAGTTGTTTAGGGATAATCCACAGAGGGTCTGCGCCTGATAATATCATGCCCGTCATAATTGAACGGTGACAATTTCTGTTTGTTATAATTTTTTGACCTTTTTTAGTTAACCCCATAGCGAGAGCTAGATTTCCCGCGGTGGAACCGTTTAATAAAAAGAAGGTTTTCTGTGCCCCAAAAGCTTTTGCCGCAAGTTCCTGAGCCTCCTTTATCGGACCCGTTGCAGGGTGCAAAGTTCCAAGCCCATCAAACTCGTCTGTAGTATCTATGCTAAGCGCTTTTTTCCCAACGAGTTTTCTGAAATCCTCCAGTGTTCCGTTTCCTCTCGTATGTCCCGGAATATGAAATTGATAACTTTGATTGTCATAAGCATTTTTTAAAGCTTCAACAATTGGGGCTTTAACTTTTATTTGAACTTTATTTTCTGGGGTTTTTATTACATCTGTCATAGTTAACACTATACAATATTAAAAAAATTTTACAACAATTTTGTAACAAATTTTAATGCATCCTGTTTTTATACATATACGAAATCTGTTATTGACCGTTGTATCCTTTATATTCGTGGAATCCGCCAAAATCATAATATTGCTTCATGTCAGGAGCTTTATAGCTTTTACGTCTGAACCATTTTCTCTTGCCTTGGTCTTGGTTTTGCACATTCACATTTTGAACATTTGTATCGGCACGCCCTGCAATATAGCCGGAACTTGTCATTTTTTCAACAGCAGCACGTTCAGCTCTGTATGTATCGCCATCTAAATTCGCAGCATACACACTCCCTATTGCCAATGTCATAATTGTTAAAATAGAAAGAAATTTTTTCATCATATTATCTCCTGTTTGTTTATCTTTGTCTTTTATTATACCATACATATACAATTTTTTTAACAATCGGGCAATATTTTTTTTGCTATTGTATAATTTTTTGTAACAAAGATTTAAGGAAAATTAAGAAATGCTGGAAAATATCGAAAAAATAAAAGAAGTTTTGGAAAATCACGGAGTAATAGCTTTTGTAACCGATACGGTTTGGGGTTTAGGCTGCTTGCCGAATGATGAAATTGCAGTGAAAAAAATTTACAAAATTAAAAAGCGAGAACCGCAAAAACCTCTTATATTGATGTCTAATGAGGTATATCACTTAATTGAATATGTAAAACAACCCATCCCTAAAATGGGCCATAAATTTATTAAAAAATACTTTCCTGGACCGTTAACCATTGTATTAGAAAAAAGTCCCAAGACACCTGATTTTATAACCTCGGGAATGAATACAATTGGTATTAGAGTTCCAAATAATGCTGTTTTTTCAGAAATTTGCAAAAATATTCCCGGACATGTTCTTGCCACAACAAGTGCAAATTTATCTCATCAACCTTCTGCGAAAAGTTATGAGCAAGCACTCAAAAATATGGAAGGATTGGCGGATATAGTAATAAAAGATTATGGTGAAAAATGTGCCGGTCTTGAATCCACAGTCTGCGGAATCTTCAATGAAAACGAAGTGAAAATTTTTCGACAAGGGGCAGTTGATATTCAATTGTAATTTGAGATATTAAAATAATATAAAAATTCCTTAATATCTAAAAATTTGTAATATAATTTTTAGATAGATAAGAAAGAGGAGATATTATGATAGACAAAACCGCGATTATACACCCGTCTGCAAAAATTGCAGAAGATGCAATTATAGGACCATACGTTGTTATTGGTGAAGGGGTTACAATAGGAAGCAAAACAAGAGTAATTTCAAATGCGCATATAGAGTTTGCAGAAATTGGTGAAAGATGTACAATTTCACCTTTTGCAACCATAGGTTCAGAACCTCAAGATTTAGGTTATAAAGGTGAACCCACAAAAGTTGTCATTGGAAACGATACAATCATTAAAGAAAATGTAACAATTCATCGCGGGGCGGCTTGCGGAGATTTTACCACAAGAGTTGGCAACAAATGCTTGCTTATGGTAGGCTCTCATGTCGCACATAACTGTGTGTTGGAAGACGAAGTTATACTTGCGAATTTGGTAACTCTCGGCGGACACGTTCACGTTGGTTTTGGTGCGTTTGTCGGAGGAATGAGTGTTTTCCATCAAAATATAAGGATTGGCGATATGGCAATTATTTCAGGTTTCTCTGCAAGCAGAATGGATATCCTGCCTTATTCAAAAGGGGAAGGCAGACCTCCTGTTCCAAGAGGGCTCAATGTTGTTGCAATGCGTAGACGCGGGGTTTCCCAAGAGGAAAGAACCGCAACGAATGAAGCATTTAAACTTTTGATTTCAAAAGATTACAATACCACTCAAGCAATCGAAAAAATTCAAGCAGAAATTCCTATGAATCCTTATATCGAAAAGATGATTGAGTTTATAAAATCTTCGAAGCGCGGTGTACTTCTGAAAAATTACAAAACCGGCAATGAATCATTGGATAACGAGTAAAAAAGGAAGATATATGAAATACATAATATTTGTTGCAATAATCGCAATATGTGCGTTCTGTTATTTTAATCATACACAAGTAGAGTCTTTATTTGATTTTAATAAAGCAAAAAATCAATCAGAACAAACATTCTCAAAAGAAAAAACTATTTTCGGTGTAAATAATGCAAGAAGCATAAATAATAAAGCAACTGAAGAAGCTCTAAAAGACGAGTATTAATAA
>CADBQW010000087.1 GCA_902796925.1 uncultured bacterium
ACTGTCTGAAATCCTCGAATTCCCCGCCCTGCGTGGCGGACCTACCTCCATTATATGTCACCCCCCCCCCCCGCGGGTCAAGCCTTTATTAACAAATTGTTACATTTCGCAACAGAATTAAGGCTGAGACATGCATCACAATGCACGTTTTATAACTGAATTCAAATCAGAATTTTATTAAAATTCAATCAGATCGCATCGATTATTATCCTCTATAGATTTTATTACATCTATTTAACTTTAGCATGGTATAATTACTATATGAAAATTCTTACAGAACTAGGTGATACACAAAATTTGTCATTGGCTCTTGGATATTTTGACGGAGTTCATTTAGGACACCGAAAGGTCATAGAATCAGCGGTATTGCATGCAAAAAACAATAACAATAAATCTGCAGTGATTACATTTTTGCAGCATCCTTGTTGTTACCTATATGGAGTTAAGCCAAAATATATTCTTCCAAAAGAAAAAAGACTTGAATATATTCAATCCTTGGGGATTGATTATGTTTACTTGCTTGATTTTAATTCAATAAAAGATTTGACGGGGGAGGATTATATAGAAAATATTCTGATAAAGAATTTTCATCCCACATCCATATCTACAGGATTTAATCATTTTTTTGGGGCAAAAAAAACCGGAAATCCGGAATTGCTAAAAAAATATAGCAAAATATACGGGTATAAATACTATGAAGTTCCCCCCGAAAAGTTCAATAATGAGATAATTAGCAGTACATTGATAAGAAATTTAATTCAGGATGGCAATATTGAAAATGCAAACTTAATGTTAGGGCATGAATTTACTGTTTCCGGAATTGTAAAAGAAGGGAACAAACTTGGCAGAACAATAGGTTTTAAAACCGCTAACATAAGTTATCCGCCGGATCTTATAGAAATTCCTTATGGCTGCTACTCAACCGAAACTTGTTTAGATGGAAAAACTTACAAAAGTATAACCAATTTCGGAGTTAAACCTACAGTTAATAATTGTAAGGTTCCGCTTGCAGAAACTCATATTCTTGATTTTGATCAAGATATTTACGGAGCAAAAATTGATGTTAATTTCAAATTTTTAATAAGAAAAGAAATAAAATTTGCATCGTTAGATGAACTTAAAACTCAGATTGCGTTGGATATAGAAAAAATTAATCGCTAACTTTTCCTCTCAATTGGCCGCAGGCGGCATCAATATCTGCACCGCGTTCAAGTCTTACTGTAACTTTTTTGCCGGATTGTTCTAATATCGATTTAAAACGCATTACTGAATTTCTCGAAGGTTTTTCGTAATCGTTTTTTTCTGTAGGGTTGTAAGGAATCAAATTAATATTGCATTTTAAGTCAGCAAGGTAATGGACAAGTTCTTTTGCGCTTTCCAATGTATCGTTTAAATCTTTTATTAACAAATACTCAATGGTAATTCTTCTGCCGGTTTTTTCAATATAATTTTTTAATGCAGAATGGAGATTTTCCATATTATATTTATTTTCAATCCTCATTAGTTGTAAACGGGTATTATGATTAGGTGCATGCAAAGATATAGCAAGTGTAGATTGCATATCGAGGTTTGCAAGTTTATTTATACCAGGGATTATTCCGCTTGTAGAAACCGTTAATCTTCTTTGGCCGATTTGAAAATCTTCATTAAATATATCCATTGCTTTCAGTACATTATCGAGATTCAAAAGAGGTTCACCCTGTCCCATAAATACAACATTCGTAACTTTTAAACCGGTATCACGTTGAATTGTTAAAACTTGTTCAACAATTTCTTTATATGTCAAATTCCTTATGAAACCACGTTTTCCTGTTGCGCAAAACGAACAATTCACGGCACATCCAATCTGTGAACTAACGCAGGCAGTCAAATTTGCCCTGTTATCAAACCTCATCAGAACTGTTTCAACTTTTTCTCCATCCGGAAATTCAAGAAGATATTTTATTGTTCCGTCAGAACTCGTTTGTTTGGTATGAATTTTTGTATCAGAAATTACAGCAGCTTCTTTAAGTTGTTCTCTAAATTTAACTGACAAATCCGTCATCTCGTCAATTGATGAAACAGATTTTAGATATATCCAATTGTGTATTTGGCGAGCTCTGAATTTTGAGGCTCCCAATGTATCAGTAATATTTTCGATTTCTTTTTGGGTTAGCCCCGATAAAATAACTTTGTCTTTCATATTTTAAATAATATTACAAATATATCGGTTTTAAAATAAAAATTAAAATTTGTATAATTCAAAATAGTTGATTCATACGATATTTATTAATAATTTTGATTTTGTCAAAAAATTTTCCGATTATATGCTTGTAATGAAAATTTCGGGAGGCTTTTATGGCAAGAATTATTGAAGGAAAAAGGAGAATGATAAAACTTTCTGTTGATGATATCCTATCGGTAGTAAGTCAGTATCAATATTTAACAAAAGATGTTACAGATTCCTACGACATGGTAAGGTTACGTTTGGAGTATTCCAATATGTATATACCTGAGGATTTGTGATAAATACAACAAATGAATAATTGTTATACAAATAGAATCATTGTAATATGATATTTGTATGAAAAAGATACTAACAATATTTGGATTTATAATACTTGTCTCTGCATATTTGCAGAACCCTTGTTATGCAATAAAAATAGGCTTGGCAACGGATGTAAACAGACTGGTTACAGGAACATCGGAAATTGGAAGTATAATAGATTCAAATACAAATAAAACTTTGTACAAACTTGAAAAGATGAAGGCTTATGAATTAAGACCTTATCACAACTATATTGCGATAAAAATAGACGGAAAATTTTATAAAATAAAATCAGATAACATAGCTATCAGATTTTTTGATGGCAAAGACGGATATACAAGCGTTAAAAATAAATGGTACAGAGGTATAATAAAAATTCAAAATAAAGGCGGTCAATTAACCGCAATAAATGATGTTCCGTTAGAAGATTATATAAAGGGTGTTGTCCCTTCCGAAATGCCAAGCAGTTGGAATATAGAAGCTCTAAAAGCTCAGGCAATCGCGGCAAGAAGTTACGCAATGTCAAATTTGGGTAAACATGGTTCAAAAGGATATGATTTAGTTGATACTACAGCCGATCAGGTATACGGAGGAGCTTCTGCAGAAAGAGAAACAACCAATCAAGCCGTAGAATTAACAAAAGGAATAGTTATCACATACGATTCCAAGATAATTTGTGCTTACTATTCGGCCTCTGCCGGAGGAGTTTCATCTTCAGCCGCTTGGGGTGCAAATCTGCCATATATTCGTTCTGTGCCATCATTCGACGGTATGATCAAAAAAAATGGTCATGGTATCGGAATGAGTCAACATGGAGCAAATAATTTAGCCAAAAAAGGGTATAATGCTTTTCAAATATTGCAATATTTTTACAAAGATGTGCAATTCGCGAGATTAAAAGATTACGTGTAATTCCTTGAAAATAGGGCTAATTATGCTGTGTATCCGGCTAAAATGGCCGTGAAATCATAGATTTTTGAAAATTTTTTATGAAAACCCCTTGTCAAATCTAAAAAAAATGCTATAATGAATTTGTCGATAGAAAAAAGCATGCCGGTATTGGTTATTCTTTGGTACGGCTGCAGAAAAAGGAGAAAGTAATGAACAGAGAAGAATTAGTAAAAGAAATTGCTAAAAAGACAAAAGTTTCACAAAAAATGGCTGCAGATGTTTTGGCTGCAACTTTAGAAACAATTGAAAAATCAGTTGCTAAAGGTAAAAGAGTTACTTTAGTAGGTTTTGGTTCTTTCGAACCACGTAAGAGAGCTGCAAGAACTGGTAGAAACCCTCAAACTGGTGCTGCTTTAAAAATTGCTGCTAAAACTGTTCCTGCATTTGTTGCCGGTAAAAGATTCAAAGAAGCTGTTAAGTAGTTTAATGGTTGGATAATATATAAAAAACGGTATCCGATTTTCGGGTACCGTTTTTTGGTTGATGTGGTAAAATATACTCGTTAACAAGAAAGGAAAAAATATGATATCAAAAGAATTGGAAAAAGCATTTAATGAACAAATTACGTTTGAAATTTATTCTGAGTACATTTATCTTTCAATGCAGGCTTATTGTGCAAGAATGCATCTTGCAGGTTTCACAAACTGGCTTGATATTCAAGTAAAAGAAGAACGCGCTCATGCAATGGGTCTTTATAACTACGTAATCAGCCGAGGAGGGAAGGTTGAACTCGGTGCAATAGATGCCCCAAAACAAGATTGGAACTCTGTATTAGAGGTGTTTGAAGATGTTCTAAAGCATGAACAAATAGTTACATCAAGAATAAACGCTTTGGCAGATATTGCAGATGAAGTTAAAGATCGTGCTGCTACTTCGTTCTTGGATTGGTATATATCTGAACAAGTTGAAGAAGAAAATAACGCGTCTGAAATTCTTGCAAAATTGAGATTGATAAAAGAAGACGCAAATGCACTTTTACTTTTGGATAAAGACCTTGCAGCAAGAGTATTCAATCCTCCTGTCATAGGTTAATTTTATGAATTAATAAAAAGAGGTGCCTATAATGGCACCTCTTTAAATTTCTAAAAATTTGTAGTTAACGAATATCAGATTCAACCTGTCCCGTAATATCGTCACCTCCAAATAACGTCACATTTTTAGGCAAAACCAAATCATAACCCATTTTATCAGCTTTACTCATTACTGCTGTTTTAATTTCGTTATTTATTTGCGTTAACCTATTATTATAATCTTCATCCATTGCAACTTTTTTATCATTTATTTCTTTTCTGTATTTCTCTGATAAGGCTTCAATTTTTGATTTGTCAGTTTCTTTAGAGATTTCTAATTGAGCCCTATTGATAGTAGCTTGCATATCATTAAGTTTACTTTTCTGTTCGTTTTCCAATTGTTTAACCTTAGATGAATGTTTTGCAATTTCTCCCATATCAACAACTGCTACCCTACATGCATTTGTACTATCAGATATTGCAGGATAATTGAAATAATATCCGATGCTAAAAGCCGTGATAATTCCTACTGTAATAAAAAGTACTTTTTTCATAATAATTTACCTCTCTTAATTTATACAATTTAAAAATACTTTGATTATAAATCTTGGGAATCAGATAGTTGGGTAAAATATAGGGATTATAAGGATATTATCCAATTGGCCGTCAAGTAATTAATATTTGTTCATAATTATAAAGATTTTCTTGTACTTTTTAAACTTTTAAAATAGTATATTGTTATATTGAATTAGCTAAGTTGGGTTAATGAAAATTAGTTAGAAAAAACAAGTAAAATAAAGTATAAGAGGTAAAAACAGTGGAAAATTTTGTATCAGATATCTTTTCAAAAAAGGATGAAACAACAAGTGGTGTAACTAACAGTCAACCTGCACAAGATTCAAGTTACAGACCTGCGGCAAATCCTACTAAAATTAAAGTAGTTGGTGTTGGCGGTGGCGGCGGAAATGCTGTAAACAGAATGATTAAATCCGGCTTGTCAGGGGTTGAATTCTGGCTTATGAACACTGATTTGCAAGTTTTAAACTTTGGACAAACAGATAATAAGATTCAACTTGGTGCGAAATCAACCTGCGGACTTGGTGCCGGTGGTGATCCTTCCGTAGGCGAAAGAGCCGCAGAAGAAGCACAACAAGATATAACAAATGCACTTGACGGTGCAGATATGGTATTTATTACTGCCGGCATGGGCGGTGGTACCGGTACAGGTGCAGCTCCTGTTGTAGCTAAAATTGCCAAAGAACTCGGCATTTTGACAATTGCTGTAGTTACAAAACCGTTTGGTTTTGAAGGTAAGAAAAGAGCAAATCAGGCAGTTCAAGGTTTGGACAAGTTAAAAGAAGCTGTTGATGCGTTGATTGTTGTTCCAAATGATAAACTATTACAAGTTGTAGACAGACAAGTTTCACTTGTTGAATCTTTTGTAATTGTTGATGAAGTTCTGTTGCGTGGGGTTCAAGGTATAACTGATATTATAACGGTACCTGGTTTAATCAACGTCGACTTCGCGGATGTTAAGACAGTAATGCTTTCTTCAGGTTCAGCTCTTATGGGTATTGGTAGAGCGCAAGGTGAAGGCAGAGCCGTCAAAGCTGCTCAGTATGCTATTAACTCTCAGTTGTTAGAATCTTCTATTAACGGTGCATCCGGTGTAATCGTTAATATTACGGGCGGACCGGATATGACAATCCACGAGATCACTGATGCCGCAAATATTATTCATGATGCAGTATTGGATGATGCAACTGTAATAATTGGTACCGCAATAAACGAAAAGATTCAGGGAGAAATTCAAGTAACGGTTATTGCAACAGGATTTGAAATGAAGTCGGATAATGTTCAGGCTGCAGGTAAAATTACTGATTCAAAACAGTTAAATGCGGCAGACTTCTTTGCGGGAACATTCAGTTCTTCTTCATCTCCTGCAACCGGCTCAAACTCAAATGTTTCTCCGGCTCAACCGGCAGCAGCAAGACCCTCTATTCCGGGGCTGACAGGAACTAATTTCACAAATATTGAAATTCCTGATTTCTTGAGAAAATAAAATTGGAAGGAAGAAAAAGATATAAGTGTGCAATACGGTTTCCGATTGCACACTTTATTTTTTGTTTGAAAAATTTCGTTTTTATAATAAAATTATAAAAGAGGATAAATTTATGCTAGTTGAATTTTTAAAATCTAAAATACATAGGGCTACCGTTACTGATGCAAATTTGAATTATGTTGGCTCAATTACAATTGACGAATCGTTAATGGAAGCTTCGCAAATTAGAGAATGGCAAAAAGTAGAAATATTAGATGTAAATAATGGTGAGAGATTTCAAACGTACGTAATTAAAGGCAAAGCTAATTCTGGTTGTATATGCCTAAATGGAGCGGCTGCAAGAAAAGTTCAACCGGGGGATAAGGTAATAATTGTAACTTACGGTTACTTTGAAGAAAAAGAGATTGAAAATTTCAGTCCAACAGTTGTAATGGTTGATGAGAACAACAAAATTACTGAAATAAAGTAAAATATTTATTCTCAATTTATAACCGGCATACGCTCATTTTTATTTAATTTTGAGCTATCTTAATAACAGCCTTTTTAACATGCATTGGTTTATCAACTGCAATCTGCGGGGCGTGAATATCCCCAGGAAATAGCATAAAGAAGTTTGTTCCGTCAAGGTAGATGGTATTTATTCTTTTATTAATATTGTCATAAAACATTATGTCTTTGGCTTCGTCAAAGGTTGTAGGAACACCTACTCCTCTGTCATCGGTAAAATCAAGACGTTCTTCCCCTTCAATTATAATTTGAATATCAGCATATTTTCTATGAGATTCAAATCTTCTTTGAGAAATATCTTTGGTTTCATATTCTTCAACGTTTGCATAGCAATCGTGAGTTAATTCATACTTTCCGACAGGTGTATTTTTGTTTAAACTTTTTATAAATGATTTTACTTCTTCAGGCACAAGCGGATAAATATTTTCTAATTTTTCGTATATCATTTGTTCAATTCCTCCATCGCTTTATTGAAGTCATCAGTTTTTGGTGCTTTTCCGTGCCAACCTGCCTGATTTTCCATAAAACTTACACCTTTTCCTTTGATTGTATTACAGATTATTGCAACCGGTCTTTCTCTATTTTGTTTAGCTTTTTCAATTGATTGATATATTGCATTATAATCATGACCATCTATTTCAATGACTTCCCAGTTAAAAGCTTTTATTTTATCTGCAAGATTATCTAAACCTTTTACATCTTCAGTATTTCCGTCAATTTGTAATCTGTTTCTGTCAATAATGGCAATTAAATTGTTCAATTTATTGTGAGAGGCATTCATAAACCCTTCCCAACAACTTCCTTCCTGAAGTTCTCCATCTCCGAGGAGAACGAATGTTTTGGCAGGATTTTTATCTAACCTCAAAGCAAGTGCAATTCCACAGGCCAACGACAACCCTTGTCCTAATGAACCTGTTGCCACTTCAACGCCGGGACATAGCGGGAACGGATGTCCTTGAAGTTTTGAGTTTAATTTTCTAAAAGTTTTTAGTTCATCTTGTTTAAAATACCCGCACTGAGATAAAACGCTGTATAAAATAGCAGATGCGTGACCTTTAGAAAGTACAAATCTGTCACGATTATTGAAATTTTTATCCTTATTCCATTTTGGTGCAAGATTCATGCACTTATGGAAAAGAACGGTCATAATATCACAGGATGAGAGGGCTCCTCCTATATGTCCGGATTGTGCATTATAGACCATTTCGATGATATTTTTTCTTGACTCATGTGCAAGCTCTTTTAAATCTCTAATTTCTTTATCGGTTAACATGTTTTTCCCCACGACTCTTTTATAACACTAAATATGAATTTTGGCAAGGTTGGAAAGATTCTTTTTAGCCGTTTGGGTTCTTTTACAGTTCTATATAGCCATTCCAGACCTAAATTTTGATAAATTTCTGGTGCCCTTTGAACATTCCCTGACCACACATCAAAACTGCCGCCAACACCTATCATTATTGCTTTCGGTAAAGATTTTTTAATGCTGTATATACACTCCTCTTGTCTCGGGGCACCGAGAGCAAAGAACACAATATCAGGGGATGAATTTATAACGTCATTAAATAATTTCTCATCATCTTTGAAATAGCCGTCATGTGAGAAAACGATATTTATTCCTGGAATTTCTACTTTTAGTTTTTCAACTGTTTTTTCAATAATTTCCGGCTTACTCCCAATTAAAGCTACCCTCAAATTATTAGATACAGAATTTTCAAGAATTTTTCTTGCAAAAACTATTCCCGGGATTCTTTTAACTTTGTACCCCAGGATTTTTAGGCCAATTTGAACTCCAATACCATCAGGAATAACCAATTCTGCAGAATTTATTATTATCTTTAAATCTTCATTTTTTTTACCCAGTTCTATAATTTCAGGATTTATAGTAACAACTTGACCTCTGTTTTCTAATATATATTCACATGCCTCATCCATCGAAAACGTATCAATATTGAAACCTTGAAGTTTTACTATTTTTCTATTCATAATTTAATTTTACTTTAAATTTTAGGATTAATCAATAACTTTTGCCAG
>CADBQW010000088.1 GCA_902796925.1 uncultured bacterium
CGCTCGAACGCCAAAAAGCGTTCTCATCTTTGCCAAACCCAAATAAAAAGAGGCGCAAGGCCTCTTTTTATTTGGCCCCGGCGCGATTCGAACGCGCGATCTTTGGTTTAGGAAACCACTGCTCTATCCTGCTGAGCTACGAAGCCAAGTTACCTTATTAGTATTCTACAAAATGATCTAAATATCAATACTTTTAAAATTATTGTTGTATTATTACATGAACTGTTCTCTGTCGAGGTTTATTGTCAAAGTCTACCAATACTATCTGTTGCCATTGCCCCAATTGTAATGCCCCATCTATCAATGGAACCATCGTCGAATTCCCCACGATAGAAGCTCTTACATGTGCATAACCATTACCGTCATGCCACATCTCATCGTGATGATAATCCTTATCTACAGGAGCAATTTTTTCCAACGCCTCCGGTAAATCAACCAATAAACCCGGCTCAAACTCAATATTAGTTACGGAAACTGTACTTCCCGCTACATAAACATGTATTACCGCATTTGTCAATGAGTGACGATATACAATATTTTTTACACTATCAGTAATATCAATTATATCTGTATTACCCTTCGTTGAAACTGAAAATTTCTCGCATATAACTGTCATAAATCGAACCTTATATCGCCGCGCTTAACAACTTTTCTACCCTTTGAATAGGTCGAATATGGCGTTGTATGATTAACTAAATCTTGCCAAGTTTCACCATTGTCAAGCTTAAATACATTAAAGTCAGCATCTTTACCTACTTTTATTGAGCCCGTATGGTTGTCTAATCTTAATATCTTTGCCGGATATATTGTTATGTATTTTATAAGTTCATCCAACGGAATCCCAACATTCTTATTTGAATTTATGGCAAGTTTTAACATGCTAAAATCTTTATCGTTGCAAAAACTTTGTGCCGAAAATCCAAATCTCTTTGGAAAATATTTTAAAACCTTATCAAATGACAATTTTTTATTACAAATTTCATCCCCGTAATACGGTTGATATACAAAGTTTACACCTGACTCTGAAAGTTTTTCCAAATCATCATCCCTCAAACAGCTTGCATTTGCAACTATTACCTGTTTGCCAAAAACCCTTAAATTTCCCAGATATTCTACAGGTGAAATCCCTCGTTCGTATGGAGTTATTTTTCTTAAATGCATAAATTTGTGCAACAAATCAATATCCGAAAAACCATGCTCCAACCACTCAAGCTCATCCTCTGACTCCACAAATCTGGTCAGAAGCAACATATTATGCTTTCTGCAATATTTTGAAAACAACTCCCACAGTTTTTTATGTGCTCCCGATATTGAATTTAGCATTATACCAATATGTGTATTTTCACCTTTATGCATAATTAGATCTTCTACCTTTGCCCGGATCTCTTTAAATTGTTTTTTACTTTTTTGAGAACTGTCCGCAAAAATTTCGAAGAACAAATAATTTTTTATAGGCATTTTGTTTATTGTATCAAAAAATTTGACCTCTTTTGAAACCTGAGCAACACATGTTGTTCCTGCCGCAATAGCAGATTCAACTCCGCTGTCGAAAGATTTTATTTTATCTTCCCTGTCCATTACAAAATATTTTGCAAGAATTTTCGCCCATTTATGGGAGTATACAGTAGGTCTTACCCCGGCAAATGTGTTTTTTAAATATATAGTTGAAAATATTTTTTTTATTTTGTTTTTAAAAGTCTTTGGTTTGTAACTGTCAATATCTGTATACTGAAACTGGGTTAGCATATCAACGAAACCCGGGGTAACAACCGCATTACCCAAGTCTTTCACATATTTTTCCTCGAAGTTTACAGAATCATTGGGAATAATATCAACAAACTTTCCCTCATCAACGACTATTGCCATATTTTCTAAAATTTCATCCTCGGCTGTTAATATCCATCTGGACTTGTAACACTTCATTTAAATACCCCTTATATAAAGCCTCAATTAACACCTCAATTCTATATTGGTAATACAAAAAAATCAAGTTATACAAAAATCTATCCAATTAATTGGATAGATTTAAGAAGAATAAAACTGATTTACCTTTATCCCATCAAATTCAAAGGGTTGTACATAACGTCATCTTTGTATGAACCCTGTGAACCGTATAGTTGATTATACAATTGCATAACCTGAGGGTCTGACATATATGCATAAGATGGATTTACGTTTGTTGTCGCATATTGCGGATAACCTGTAAATTGAGGATTGATTCCGGTTTGCTGCTGTTGAAGTTGTTGAAGTTTTGCCAATTGTTCCTCTTGGTTTGCAGCTTCTTCAGCTTTCTTTTCACTATATGACTTGCCAAATATTTTCCCAAACAACCAATCGCCTGCGGTCCATCCTATAATACCACCGATTACTGAACCGATAGGAGGTATTATAGGTGCACAAATTGCGGCACCAATTGCGCCGGCAGACATTCCGACACCAAGTTTACCAAGTCCCTTGACTCCTTCCAAGAGTCCGGCAACAAGCCCCTTATCTTTTATTGTTGTTACAATATTAGGAATCTCTGACAAAAGCATGAAGGCACCCATTACCATCGGAAAGGCCCTTCCTAAAGCTTTACCCAAACTCTTTGTGTTTTTCCACCATCCTTGGCCTTTGGTCCGGTAATTTTTTATTCCCTTCCATGTATTTTTAAAACCGTCACGTATTGATTCTTTTTCAGTTGCTTTTTCTGCAGCTTTAAAACTATCTTTTACTTGTTTCCCAAAACCACTAAACTGACTTTTACCAGCATTTTTGTTAGCAGACATTGATCTTTTTAAAGTTTCTTCTAACGTAGATTGATATTTAGAGTTAAATATCAAATGTTTATAATTTCTTCCAACCCTAAATAGAATTTTACCTATTGAACCTATTGACATAACCTAATAACCTTATACTTAACCTACAATTATATAAAAACTTTTCGTGTTGTATTATTGCTTAAATCCTAGGATTTGTTAAGAATTGTAAACTTTACAAAACTCTCAAAATGTAATATAATCAGCTTATGTATAGCGCTGATGGAAAGATTTTTATAGAAGATGATGATCAATGTATAAGCTGCGAAAACTATGCCAAAGGTGTAGCTTGCCCACTATTAATGGCGCTGGGGGAAGGTGTTGTTTTTATGGAAGATTCTTTAACTGTTGAGGATTGTGGTTTCTATAAGAAATTTAAACGGAATCTTCATATTGTGTAATCATCGCTTGATTATATTATTTGTTTGTGAAATTATAACTCTATGACAAATTTTGTTTTAAAACATCATCACCATCATCATAACAACCTGAAAAGGCTGTGAGAGTTGGCGGTGCAAATTTAAAACAAAAACAATTCTTGATAAAAGCAACCTTTTCGGGAGAGAGTCACCGCAAAGGTTATTTTTATACTTGAATGGAGAAAACAATGTCAATTACCCAAATAATATCAGCTATAGGAAACAACAGCATACAAGCCCCATTAATCGTTCGTGATTGCTTTATAGAAGCACCTATAAAGGTAAAACTCGCTTACGATCAAAATAAAGGTGACAAATACATAGCCCGTCATGCCGTCAGAGAAAGAATTATCGATGAATACGGAACCTCTCTTGTTTGGCTCGGCGGTATACCTCTTATCGACAAAATCGCAGGTAAAATAATTAAGAAAAAAGGATTCAACCCAAACGTTAATCTCAAATTGTTCAAGGAAGATGAAGTTCAGGGAATTAACAAGAATATAGAAAAATTTAAAAATATTGCCCCTGATGCCGTTAAAGATCTAATTAAGGTAAAAAATAATAAAAAATTATATGAAACTTTTTTAGCGAGCAAATTTTTTGCATCTGTTGCTATTCCAATCGCATTAATGGGGTTTGTCTTACCTAAATTAAATTACAGACTTTCTAAAAAAATTATGGGTAAGAATGATTCAACAGTATATTCCGAACCTTCATTTACCGGAAATTTTGCCGCAACAATGGCAAATTTCTCAACACTTGACAGAATGGCTATGACTGACGGCGGGCTCGCCGTTGGGAGAGTAAGCACTTCCCGTAATAAATATGAAGCGATTGATAACGCTGTAAAAATGAGCGGTATGCTTTATTTAAATTTTGTTGCACCAAAACAGATAGCAAGATTACTTGATTCAACAACGGGGAAATTGTTTAAGCTTAACGTCAATTTGGACCCTATCATGTTGGATAATAATGAATTTTTGTCAGCTATACGTAATGGAAATCTAAAACTTCCGAAATCTAATTCCGCTAAAGATATTATTGATTTTATTGATGAAAATCCTGATTCTATCTTTACAAAATTTGCGGCAAAATTTAAGAAAATAAAAATGTATAACGAAAAAGTTCGCGACCCAAGGGCTTATGTGGATATTAAAAATCTTGTTAAATTTAAAAAAGACATAGAAAGTTTTAAAAATTCCGCAAAAAATATTGACGATATCATAAAATTTGCCAAGCGGGCAAAATTCGTAAAAGGCATTAATATAATATCTAACGTTGTTGCAAGTTCATTACTACTCGCTATAGCATTACCAAAATTTCAGTATGCGGTAAGAAAAATAATTACCGGCTCAGATCTTGAACCCGGGTTAATAAATCAGTAAGCATACTTTACTCAGCTTTTATTTATGATAATATGATGAAAAAGGAGGACAATCTATGTTGGAGTTTATTAAAAGAGAATTGAACGAATTTAAAGAATTTGCGATGAGAGGCAACGTTATTGACATGGCGGTCGGTATAATTATAGGTGCCGCTTTCGGAAAAATTGTAGATTCTATGGTTAAAGATGTTATTATGCCGCCTTTAGGTTGGTTGATGGGTAGAGTTGATTTTACAAATATGTATATTACCTTACCAAATTATGAAGGCGAGATTATAAAATACCCTTCACTTGAAGCCGCTCAATCTGCAGGTGCCGTTACCATCAATTACGGAGTATTTATAAATGCCCTTATTAGTTTTATATTGGTTGCATTTGCAGTGTTTCTACTTATCAAATTTATAAATAAACTTCAGGCAAAAATTAAAAAGGACAAAGATGTTGCGGAAGAAACTACAATGAAGGTTTGCCCTAAATGCTTCTCTGAAATTGATATAAGAGCTACAAGATGCCCTCATTGTACTTCGGAATTGCAATAAAATTTATAGGCAAATAAGTTATGTGTTTTTCTTATTTGCCTATTTTTACGCAAAAAGAAACGGCAATTTCTTGCCGTGTTGTGATTTTATAAGTATCAGTTTTTTTATTTAAATTTTACTACCGGCAGCTTTGTATAAACCAATATAATCAACCAAACAGTTTATCTTCTGGTTTGCAACTGCTTTATCGATGACCATTAAGTTTTCTTCTACCTGAATTAAATCCAGCTTGGAAATTGTACCATTATCGTATTTTGCTTTACTGAAACCATAATCAGCTCTTTCTAAGACAGATTGTTTTTCGTTCGCCCTTAGTTTTTCGTTGTCTTGTTTGATGGTAACAAGTGCATCGTTAACTTCCTGAATAGAAGTTAAATTGGTTTTGTAATAATTTTGCAAAACACGCTCGTAGGTTTCTTTTTTAAGTTTTAGATTTGCAATCTTTCTGCCACCGGTAAATACAGGGAGCATTCCTCCCAAAGCTAATGCACCCAATGCACTCTTGGTTGTAAGAGTACTACCTATATCAGAAGCATTAAATAACATTAATCCGGTTAAATTAATCGTTGGTAAGAATTCTTTTCTTGCTACTCTCACGTCGATACCTGCTTTTTCAACCATTTTTTCTGCCTTAAGATAGTCCGGGCGGTTTACTATTACTTCTGACATAACCTCTTTTGGGATATTGCCTGAAAAATTTATCTTATCATAACTCGATATTGCCAGAGTATCAGCGTTTTCTGGACTTTCGCCAATTAAAACTGCAAGCTGATGAGCAAGAATATCTCTTTGCTTTTTGTATTCAAACAAGTCTGTTGTTCCGGCTATTAGAGCCTTATTTGCCTTTGTAGTATCGGCTGTTGAGGTGAGCCCTTCTCTGTTCCTCATAAGCATTAAATCGTATATCTGCTGACGAGTTTCAACAATTTTTGTCTGAAGTTCTATCAGTTTGTCTAACTTGACAATATTAAGATATGTTGCCCCTACTGCTGAAGCAACAGATATATAGGCAGCTCTTTCATCCAAAACGGAAGCTTCGTATAATTTCTTAACGGATTTTGTTTTATCTCTGTTTTTCAGAAAAATATCAGCCTCATAGTTGACTATAGCCGGCGCCGCAAACATCCAATCCCAATTTGTAGCTCCCGGAAACTTCGCTAAATTTGGACTAAACCCAACCCCTGCCTGCGGAAGTTCGTTTGAAAATTGTAATTTAACATTCTGGTAATATTCTTTTGTTGCAATCGTCGCCATCTTTAAATCATAATTGTTGGCAATTGCCATAGTTATATATTCTTCCAGATTTTCATCATTAAAATTTTTCCACCAATCCATATTTACATATGCATATTTGTAAGCATCCGAATCTTTTTTGCTTTTCTTAACCATGCTCTTGAATATCTTTGGTGATGCAGTATTGACTTCCTGCGCATAAGATATTGAAGGGATGTACATTGTCCCCAAAAGGCTGGCTAATAATGCTGTCGTTAATATCTTTTTCAATTTATTTAATCCTCATTTAAATATTTGCTATTGCTTTTTACTAATAAGTATGTTAGCATAATATTGTTGTAAATGCAACATATATTTTTTACAACATAAATTATCAGGAAAACTTGGAATGGCAGAATTAAAACACTATACAGAATCCATATACTATGAAATTTTACAGACTGCAAAGTTCTGTAAGACACTTGGAGTCCAAGTTTTTGACAAGTTTAATCTTGGTATAAGTATTGAAGAATATTCTGCCCTTGATACTATTTTGATTAACGACAATATATGTCAAAGAGATCTTGCGAAACTTATATTGAAAGATCGGGCAAATACCGGGCGTTTATTGGATTCTTTAGACAAAAAGAAACTAATAAAACGTCATGTTGATTTGAAAAATAATAGATTGGTCCGCAGAATAAAAATTACAGAAAAGGGCAAAAAAGTATTGCAAGATATAACGATAAAGGTTTCTCCCTTATATGAAAAATGTGTTGAAAAAATTAACCAATCGCAAATAGAAACTTTGAGAACTTTGATGAAAACAATGAGGAATCAGCTTTCTGAAGTCGTTGAAATACAAATATAAAATTATAAAATATCAAAAGAATGAGGAAATAGAAAAATGAGTGAAGAAAAAGAAATTAAACAGGAAGAATTAAACGAAAGCGATAAAAAAACAAAAGCAATGCGTGGTATTTTGGGTATAATTATTCTTATTACTGTTGTCGGTTTGGGGGCTTACGCCATATATAAAGCCTCTTTTTTCCAATCGACGGATGATGCTTATGTTGAAACAACCACCGTTTCTGTTGCACCGAAAGTATCCGGGCAAATTATCAAAACATATGTAACAGACAACCAATTAGTTAAAGAAGGCGATTTGGTTGCAGAAATCGATCCGGCCGATTACGAAGTCAGAGTTGACTTGGCAGATGCTACGTATAAAAAAGTCCTGCTAAATCAAAAAAATGCTCAAGCAAATCTCGTTGCAGCAAATTCTGCAATAGAACTTGCAAGAAAAGACCTGGAACGATATAAGAATTTGTATGAATCAGGTGCAGTATCAAAACAAACTCTTGATATGGCACAAGCTAAATATGATAGTGCACAGGCAAATTTCACCAGTGCAAACGAGGCTATATTATCTCAAGAACAGGAACAAAAGGTTGCAGATACTGATCTAAAATCTGCTAAAGCAGCTCTTGATCAAGCTAAATTAAATCTTTCATATACAAAAATATACGCGCCTCAATCAGGGACAGTATCCTCAAGAAGGGTTGAAAAGGGTATGTATGTTCAAGTCGGAACACCGTTATTTGTTATTGTTCCTGAAAATGTGTGGGTTGTTGCAAACTTCAAAGAAAATCAGTTGGAAAAAATGAAGGTTGGCCAAGAAGTAGATATAAAAATTGATGCCTACCCTAAAAAGACATTTAAAGGTAAAATTGATAGTATTCAACGAGCTTCAGGGGCAAAATCAAGTTTGTTTCCGCCGGAAAATGCCGTAGGTTCATTTGTCAAGATTGTTCAAAGAATTCCGGTAAAAATAGTTTTCACGGAAGAAATTGACCCTAATGAATACAATATTGTACCGGGAATGTCAGTGGTACCAAAAGTCAGAGTTAAGTAAGTAGTTATACAGACCAAAACAAGGTATTTTATGTCACAACAAATTACCATAGATGACGAAACTAAATATTTACCTAAAAATCCATGGTTGTCATGTTTGCCGGTACTGCTAGCTGTATTTGTCTACGTAATGGATGGTACAATTGCCAATGTTGCATTGCCTCATATGGCTGGAAGCTTTTCTGCAACACGTGACGAAAGTATTTGGATACTCACAAGTTATCTTATAGCCAGTGGGATTGTGATTCCGTCTGTAGGTTTTTTGTCAAAGTTTTTTGGCCGTAAGAATTTTTATATTATAAGTATTATGCTATTTACAATAGCCTCTCTTTTGTGCGGTACGGCCTCATCGCTCGGTCAAATGGTTGTATACCGTGTTATGCAGGGGGCAGGCGGAGGAGGAATAGTCCCTCTTTCGCAAGCTATTATGATGGAAAGTTTCCCTAAAGAAAAACGCGGAACGGCAATGGCAATATTTGGTATGGGTGTTATTATTGCCCCGATTATTGGCCCTGTAATAGGCGGATGGATTACAGATAACTGGACTTGGCCTTGGATTTTCTTCATAAATGTTCCCCTTGGTTGTATTGCGGCAATTATGTCTCATAAATTACTGTTCAATCCGCCTTATGCCAGAAGACAAAAAGGAGTAAAGCTTGATAAACGCGGTGTTTTCTTCCTTTTCTTGTGGTTATTATGTTTGCAGGTGTTTTTCGACAAGGGTAATAATGCAGATTGGTTTAATGCAGTATGGATAAGGTGGATATTTGGCATTTCTTGTGTTTCTGCAGTTTGTTTTTTTATTTCCCAAGTGGGCAGAAAAGATTCATTAGTTGATTTAAGCGTATTTAAAAATAAAGAATTTGTAATCGGAACTTTTATTCAAGTTGTAATGATGGCGGTTTTGTATGCATCCATTGCAATTTTACCTCAGTTTCTGCAGAGTATGATGGGTTATACGGCATACTTAAGCGGGTTATCGATGATGCCGCGCGGCATTGGGAGTTTGAGTGCAACCATAATTTGTGCTTTTATAGCAGATAAGGTTGACAAACGAAAGCTTGTTGTACTTGGACTACTGTTTATAGGGTGTGCCGGTTTAATGTTTGGTATGTTAAATTTGCAGATTGCACAAATGAATATTATGATTCCAAATTGCATGATGGGTTTTGGAATGGGCTTATCAATGGTACCGATTATAAATCTTTCAATGGAAACTTTATCAAATACTCAAATGACAAATGCTTCCGGTTTGCAGAATTTATTTAAAAACATTGGCGGTGCAATCGGGACTTCTCTTGTGGCAACTATGCTTACAAGGTTTTCACAGATGCATCAATATATGATGGTCGGGAATTTGAGTGAATTGAACCCCAATTATGTGACACGAATCCAAACAACAACAGGGGCCTTATTGCAATATACAAGTCCTGATATGGCCCGACATATGGCAGATTACGTTCAGTATGGAACTTTAATAAAGCAGTCAACATTGTGGGCATTTATGGATTCTTTCAGAATTTTTGGATTATTGTGTTTTCTGTTAATACCTTTGCTTTTACTTTTCAAAAAGGGAAAGACCGTTTAGTGACTTTCGTTTCGGCAAATTCATGACTTGTGCAAAGTCGCCCCAGTGGTATAATAAAATTGTTAGTAAGTTATGATATTTATCCAACCATTATTTCCTGCAGAAAGGAAAAATTATGGCTAATGAAAATCTTGTTCCCTATTCATTTACGCCGGGAACAAAAGCAAAGGCTTCAGAGATGAACGCCAATTTCAATGCTATTTCCAATAGCATATCACAGGTATCTTCAACACTTTCCGGTGGTATATCAACATTAAGAACTGATTTGGAAAGTCAAATTTCATCAAAAACCGATTATTATTTGACAGATGTTGTAAGGTTTTCAGATGGGATTTATTCTGCACCGAATGGAATAGCGACTTATGCGACAAATGTTATTACTGCAAAGAATGGTTTGTCGATTCTAATTCCTTCAGGGAGAAATTCTGACGGAACATTAAAAAATACAAGGTTTGCTCTTGATGAGGATACAACTTTGGAATTGGGCAGTATTACAGGGAAATATTATGTTTTTCTTGATGATATGTCCTCTTTAACCTGTTGGGCAACAAGCGAGTTGGGCTATAAATACAAGGCTCCTGAACAAAATTTAAATTGGGTATATTACGATGTAGATGAAAATTTATGGAAATATACATCTAACGGAACCGACTATAGAACTTTGAATGGTGTGATTATAGCTAAAATGACTTGCACATCAGGAATAATAGATAAATTAGAGTTATGTAATCCTCTGGATTTTCTAAAAGAAACTGATATTTCAAGGGTGATTTATAATTGTTATCCGGACTACAGTGCCGGCGTAGCGTATAATGCTGCAGATACATCTGTTCATACTGCGCCGTGTGATGGGATAATTACTATAGCAACATGTCCTTCCGGAGTTAATGTATACCAGAGATTCTATATTAATGGTGAAGACGTTAGTTTAAGTTTTCATTCCTCAGGATATATGACAAGAATAACGGGATCTTTCTTTGTTGCAAAAGGTGATACATTTAATTTATCACTTGCAGGTTATTCAACAGATCAATTTACATTTTATCCACTGAAAGGAGCATTTTAACATGATTAAATTTGCAAAAATTATCAATGAAAAAACAGGTATTTGCCAAGTTGGTATCGGCTCAAATGCAGAATTTTACAGAACAATCGGCATGAAAGAACTTGATGTAATAAAATCAGAAGTTGATGGGAATTGGTATTTAACAGAAAAATTTGATATGAATAAATATGAAAAAGCTCTTTGTGAAAAAAAGAAAGAAGAAGAAAAGGAAAATATCAAATCACAACTTCAACAAATTGATTTAAAATCAATAAGAGCATTAAGATGTCAGGAGTCCGATAGGCTGAAAGCACTTGAAAAAGAAGCACAAGATTTAAGAGAAAAACTTAATAATTAAAATTTATCCCGATGTCAATTGTGACATCGGGGTTTTAACAGTTATATATCGAGCCCAAATCCGATGTCAGAAGATGTTGAACTTTTTAGTTTCGGGTAATCATCAAGATTATATTTTGCAAGAAATTCCATTGCATAAGAACGCGCCATATCAAGAATTTTTGCATCTCTTACTATATCCGAAATTATTAAATCCGGTAGTCCGCTTTGTCTGGTTCCTAAAAATTCACCGGGACCGCGAAGTTCGAGATCTTTTTCTGCAATAACAAAACCATCATTTGTCTGTGTCATTATGTTGAGTCTCTCTCTTGTTTCTTGTGATCGGGTATTTGATACAAGAACACAATAGGATTGCAATGCTGAACGACCTACCCGACCCCTAAGTTGATGAAGCTGAGATAATCCAAATCTTTCGGCATTCTCAATTACCATAACAGTAGCATTAGGAACGTCGACACCAACTTCTACAACAGTTGTCGATACAAGAATATCATATTTTTTATTTTTGAAATCTTTCATAACCTCATCTTTTTCGGAATTTTTGAGTTTTCCATGCAAAAGTCCTATCCTATATTCAGGAAATATTTCTCTCTGCAATTTTTCAGCCTCAATAGTGGCAGCTTTTGCAGAGAGGGTTTCACTTTCTTCTATTAGGGGATAAACAATATATGCTTGTCGACCTGCATTGACTTCTTTGCGAACCAGTTCATAAACTGACTTGTGCGACCCTGTAAGAGCAGTTTTAATAGGGAGCCTACCTTTAGGCAGTTCATCAATAACAGTAAGATCAAGGTCTCCGTGGATACTCAATGCCAGAGTTCTAGGTATTGGAGTTGCAGTCATAGTAAGCATTTGTGGGTTTTGAGATTTTTTCTTGAGCAAGTTTCTTTGCTTAACTCCGAATCGGTGTTGTTCATCAACAACAATTGCACCGAGATTATTAAAATCAATTTTTTCTTGTATAAGGGCGTGTGTTCCCACGGCAATATGCATTTGCCCGTTAAGAAGATCTTTTTGAAATTTTTCACGAACTTTTTTTGTTTGCGAACCAAGAAATAAGCCGACAGATAGCCCCATTGGTGTTAACCATTCAACCAGATTGTTGTAATGCTGTTGGGCAAGAATTTCTGTCGGAGCCATAAATGCCCCCTGATAACCGCATTCGACACCTGCAAGTAACATTATTGTCGCAACAACAGTTTTGCCGCTGCCGACATCACCTTGTAGAAGTCTTGCCATCGGCATATCAGAATCCAAATCATTCAATATTTCATTTATCGCATTTTTTTGAGCGTGTGTAAGTTCAAATGGCAAATTTTTAATAAAGTTTTGAACAAGTCCGTCTTTATGAATTTTCAAGGCAATAGCATCGTTTCGAGCTCGATTTTCATTCCTGATTCTAAGAAGTTTTAACTGCATAAGAAATAGTTCTTCAAAAATGAGAGAAAACCTGGCTTTCTCCAGCAGTTCTTGAGATTCAGGGAAATGCACTTCTCGAATAGCAATACTTTTGTCAAGGAGGCCGTATTTTTTGATTATAAAATCCGGTAGAATATTATCAATTTTATCTTTAAATATTTCTAAAGTGTTGTATATTGCACGTCTTAAAACTTTTATGCTGAGATTTTCGGATACAGTGTATATTGGAACAATACGCCCAAGATTAAGGTTGGAATTTGAATTTTCAAGGAATTCACCTGTCATAATCGAATAGGTTGGTTTGTCAAGTGTAAGCTTGTTGTCATATTTGTTTAATTTAACCTTTCCGGAGACCATAATACCCGCATTTACAGGGAACATTGTTTTTTGGCGAGCCATAGTGAATTTATTTGCTTTGGCATTAAAAAAGTTAAGAGTTATACTGCCGGTTTCATCAGCAACTTTCACTTTTAGGATTGAAAGATTATTCTTACTATTAAATGAAGAAACTGATTTTATATATCCAAAAATTGTTGTTTCAGCTTCGGGTTTCAGATTTTTTATAAGAGTTCGAGTAGAATAATCTATATGTTTTTTGGGAAGGTACATAATAAGGTCATATGCGGTATAAATCCCAAGTTTATTCAATTGGTATGCAACTTTAGGACCAACCCCTTTTATATAGGTAACATCTGTTTCTTTTAAAGAGGTATATTTAAATGCTTTGCCATTATCAGTCTGATTAGGGGGATTGTTTTTGTGAAGTTCTGATTTTAGAACTTTAATAAGAATGTTTATAGCGCTTCTTCTATCGCTTAAAGAACCTACCGGATAATGTTCAAAAGCTTCTGCAACGACAGCCCATTTTGGGTTTTTCTTTGATTCTTTATATTGCTTAAGGGCTTCTGTTTTTATGAATTTAGAAAATGTTTGTGTTTTACCATGAATATCAATATATTGATATTTCACTTCAATATCTATTGCCGTTTTTATTTTTTCAATATCTAACATATTTTTAATACTTCATATATATCCATCTTTTTGGCCTTGCCGCGAATTTTAACATCACTAATTTTGACGACTTCAACAATAGAACTCACCTGTTCATAGGTGGAGGAACTTATTAAAAAATTACTCTTGTAAACTTTGTTATAACTTTCTATTCGGCTTGCGAGATTTACCATATCTCCGATTACGGTGTATTCCAAACGTTTTTCTGAGCCAATATTTCCGACAAAAGCTTCACCTGTATTAATACCAATTCCTATTTCGATTTCCGGTTTGCCTTCCGTTATCCATTTAGCCCTCAGTTCGGCGACTTTTTCAAGCATTTCATAGGCACATCTCACAGCGTTTTGAGGATGGTTAATATCCTGAATTGGTTCTCCAAATATTGCCATAACAGCATCCCCAATAAATTTATTTATTACACCATTATATTTTGCAATTATAGGTTCAATTTCTGTAAAATATTCATTCAGAATTACAGAAACATCTTCAGCTCTCATTTTTTCGCTCATGCCGGTAAAACCGCGTATATCGGCAAACAAAACTGTTACATTAGCCTTTTTACCGCCCAGTTTAATATCGTCTATATGTTTAACTACATTTTGCATAATATCTTGGGAAAGATATTTACCCATTGCATTTTTAATTTTTTCTTTGTTCCGGCCTTCTGTTATGAATCTGTAAGAATATGCAAATACCATTGTCCACAAGGTCGCAATAAGCGGTGTTATAAGATTTATTGAAAAGTTGTGTTTATAAGCCTGCACTGCCGCAAGGTAATATATTACGCAAAGTATTAATACAAAAATTAGTGATAATACAAAAGGCCAAGAATATATCAAAATAAAGACTATAAGACAGAAAATTAGTATACTTAAGATATCTTGCAAAACGGTAGACATTGATATAAACTCATTATTTTTCAAATTATCGTAATTTACTGCCTGATAGTCAACTCCCGGATGATCATCTAATACAGGGGTATTCATTCTGTCTGCAAGTCCAATACCTGTTGCAGATGCATTAGCCCCAACAAAAACAATTTTATTTTTAAAGGTATCCGGAGAAATTATAGGTTGCTTTCCTTGTTTTATGTTTTCTAAAGAATCGATAATATCTATAGCCGGGACCATCTTGTGAGAATAGGAACCGGCACCTATTCGTTGTACATTATAGAATTTTACGTAATTACTAAACCCTAAATTTATTGAATTACCCGGAATTTTTAACCCTGTTTTATCGACAATTAGTGTGTTGTCGGTGAGAGTTATTTTATCAGCATTATTTTCTGTTAGGTACAATTTTAGGGCAAGCGAAGGATAAAAATCATCTCCGACTGATACAAGTTGAACTGCTGATTTAAGGTAACTATCACTATTTTCCTTATAAATATAGACTGAACCTGCATTTCTTATACTATCAAAATAGCCTTTTGGCATGGACATAACTGATTTAAAATAAGAATTGTATTTTGATTTTCTTTTGTCCGTAATATTTATTCGGAATTTGTCTTTAAACAATGGATAAAATTGTTTTTGATAATTAGGAGTATCATTTTCTTGGTCTTGTGGCATTAGTCCAACAATCAGGTTATCAATATCTTTTATTGTATTAAATAATTTCTTATCGGATTCCGGATTAGACAAATCGTCAGAAGCTAATATTGCATCAAATGCGATAAATTTTGAATCAGTATAGTTGTGGAGGTATTCAAATATTTTGCCATATAATTCCCTTTTCCAAGGCCAACGATATCTTGCTACAGATTTATCATCTATTACAACCAAAATGGCATTACTATTTTTGTTTTCGGTAACGGAGTACTTGTTAAGCATATAATTGTATGCCTTTGGTTCAATAAATGTATATGATAACAAAAATATCACAAAAAGTACCATAAGATATATTAAACCTGCTATAAATGCGATGAATCTTGTTTTTAAAATTGATTTAAAACTTGCCATTTTTCCCCTTTGTTTTATAATATAATAAAATTTGTAAAAAGGATATTTGTTAATGAATTATAATATTATAGACTTAGTAGAAACCCAAAAAATATTGCCAATATTGCGCGGAGATAATACGAGAGATATAATAGATAAAGCACAGGCGCTTGTGGAAGGCGGAATTGATGTATTAGAAGTTAACTCGCAATCTCCCGATTATTACAGAATGATTTATGAAATCTCAAAATTTTCAAAAGTTTGTGCCGGTGGGATAATAAGCTCTATTCAGGCACAAAATGCTCTGGATTCGGGGGCAGTAGCAGTTTCGTCTCCTATATTTCAGATGAATCTTGTTAAGTTTTCAAAAGATAAGCATGTACCGTTAATAGCATCTGCATCTACGGCAAATGAGGCTTATAATGCTTGGAAAGCAAGAGTTCCTTTTGTAAAAATTTATCCGGTAACACCATTGGGCGGCGTTTTGTATATTAAGGATTTATTGAGGCCAATGCCATTTTTAAAGGTGATACCGTTGGGAAATGTGAAATTGAATGAAATTAAACAATATATAGATGCCGGGGCAGTATCTGTTGGTGTAGGTCGTGATTTGTACGAAGGGTACACTTATAGAGAAATTACAGATCGGACCCGAGATATTATTGAAAGGTTAAGTTAATTTATGGAATTGAAACTTGATATAATTTCTGTCGGAGAAGTTCTTATTGAACTCTCAACCGATTGCAAACTTGTTTTTGCGGATACCCTCAACAAATATTACGGCGGTGATTGCATGGCAACTGCAATTGCAGCTCAGCGTGCGGGGTCTAAAGTCGGATTTATCACTAAAGTCGGAAATGATGCATTTAAGGAGTTTCTCCTTGATGCTTGGCAATGTGAAGGATTAGATATATCCCAGGTCAAACTTGCAGAAGAAAAAAACGGACTCTATATCATAGCGATGCCATCAAATGAGGAAAAGGAGATTATATATTATAGAAAGAAAATCGCTCCTTCCAAGCTAACTATCGATGATATTTCTGAAAAATACATAAGCTCTGCGAAATACGTTTATTCCTCAGGAATAACTCAATCTCTTTCCGCATCAGCTTCTGAGGCTGTTAGTTATGCTTTCAAAATTGCACAAAAAAATGGGGTTTCCACTGCTTACACACCAAGTTTTAATCCAAACGTTACATCGGTCGATATAGCAAAAGAGTACCTATCAAATGTTATAAATAACTTGGATATTCTTTTTATGGAAATGGAATCTGATGTTATTCCTTTGATTGGGCTTTATAGTCCGGATTCTGCTATTAAAAAGATGTGGGATTACGGAATAAAAATTGTAATAATTAAATCAAACCAAAATAAAAAATATTATGTCGGTTACAATGGCAATGTAACGGAATACTCTTTTTATGATATTGGTATTGTAGATACAACGTCATCTTTTGATGCTTTTAACGGTGGTTTTCTGAGCGCAATGGCAAACGGTATGACGCCTTATGATTCCGTGAAATTTGCATCTGTTATGGAGGGAATTCAAGTCGCAAATATCGGGGCAATAAAATCAATTCCTTTTAAAGCGGATGTCATAAATATATTAAAAGGGGAAGGTAATGACTAAAGTCCTAATTTCAGGATATTATGGATTTAATAATTTTGGAGATGAAACCATACTGAGTGTTCTTTGTGAACATCTGAAATCTATTGGGACAGACATTACCGTACTGTCATCATCCCCAAATAGCACGGCTGACAAATTAGGTGTCAATTCTATAAATAGTTTTAATGTTAAAGATATTATAAATGCAATTAAAAAAACGGATTACCTAATATCAGGGGGAGGGAGTCTTTTACAAGATGTAACCAGCCTGAAAAGTCTTATCTATTATTCTTTCATAATATTTTTAGCTCAAATTTTTAGGAAAAAAGTTATAATTTTTGCTCAAGGAATTGGGCCTTTAAATTCCATAATTTCAAAATTTGTAGTTTTGAATCTGTTGAAAAAGTGTGAATATATAACCGTGAGAGATGAGGAAAGTCAAAAATTTTTAGAATTAAATAAAATTAATTCACAATTAGTTGTTGATCCTGTATTTTCTCTGGAACTTGCCCCTCATAATTGTGAAGGTTTCATAGGTATTCAGCTAAGAGATTTTAAAAATGTTACAGATGATTTTCTTATGCATTTGGCTGGCATGATTGAGAAGTATTTTTACGGTAAAAATATTAAATTAATATCGGTTCACGATTCGCTTGATTATCCTGTATTGAATAAATTCAGCAAGATTTTGGCAGCAAAAAATATTCAATTTTCAATTGTAGATAATCTGGAATCAAAAGAAGTTATTGATCTTATCTCAAAGTTGGATACTTTAATTGCGATGCGCTTCCATTGTATTTTGATTGGGCTAAAAACAAAAGTGAAAACTTTGGCTATCAATTATGATAAAAAAGTTGAAATTTTGGCAAATGATTTTAACCTTCCTATGATAGACTTACAGAATTTTGAAAAATATAACGAACAATTTGGAAAATTGTCTAAAATAGATTGTGAAGAATGTTTCTCAATTTGCAAAACGAAAAACTTTGATTGGAATAAAATAGATTCATTCTTAACATAATTGATAAAAACTTATTTTTTTACTAATATATCCTTATGGAAGAAATGATTGAAGAACAAGAAAAGAAAGTTAAACTTCTTGATAAATATATTTTGCGACAAGTTATTGAAATATTTATCATGGGGGTTTTTGTTTTTACTTCAATTATTTTTGCATCAGATACGTTTATTACGTTAATAAAACAGATTGCTAAATATGGAATACCATTTAATGTTGCTTTTATAATGATTATATTAAATCTTCCGACGGTAATTGTAATGACCATTCCAATGGGCGTTCTTTTGGCTACTGTAATGACTCTGAATCGTCTAAGTTTGCTTTCTGAAATCACCGTAATGCGGGCATGCGGTATTGGGCTTAACCGAATAGCAAAGCCTATATTCGCATTTGCAATTTTAATGTCTTTGGTAAGTTTCTTTATAAATGAAAGTATCGTTCCTGTAATGACAAGACAGTCAAAAGACTTGGCTCTATGGGCATTAGGACAGAAGAATATTCCTGACGGCAAACAAAACTTTGTATTTAAAGAATTGAATGACACCGGAGGGTTGAAACGACTTTTTTATGTCGGTTATTGTGATGATAAAACCTTGCATAATATTACAGTTTTAGATTCCTCAAAAGACGGAACCCTCCAAATTTTACAAGCAGATGAAGGAAAAACCTCTCCTGCCGGTTGGAATTTTCAAAAAGGTTCTATTTATACTGTTGGTGATGACGGCAAAATTCTTAATACAACTCTTTTTGATGAATCCCAATTTAAATTTGGTCTGGATATGAGAAAAGAGTTGGAAAAAAATGTTGCCAAAGAGATGAACTTTAAAAAATTATGTTATCATCTAAAGAATAATTTAATTCCTGAATCACAGCGTAAGGCTGTTATGGTCGAACTATTTGATAAAATTGCACTCCCGATAACTACAATTGTCTTCGTCCTTGTTGGGGTTCCGTTGGCAATTACTCCGCCAAGGGTAAGGTATAATCGCGGATTTTTGTTTAGTATTTTGATAATTTTTGCATACTATTTAATTCGAGCCTTATCAATATCATTCGGCGAAGCCGGAACTTTAATCCCTGTATTCGCGGCATTTATGCCAAACATTATTCTTGCTATATTTGGGGTGTATTTATATTATAGGAAAGTTTTTACAATTTGTTAGGATAAATTTTTCTTTGCCTGTTTCCATAGATTATCAAAATCTTCAAACGAGTAATCTTCGAGTGGTTTTGTAGAAATTCGCTCCATTTCTTTAAATCTTTTTATAAATTTTTTATTTGCCCTCAAAAGTGCTTGTTCAGAGTCAATTTTATTCCAACGTGCAAGGTTTACCGTTGCAAAAAGAATATCGCCGAATTCATCTTCCATAGCGTTTATGTCTCCGGCAATTTTCGCCTGTCTGAATTCCTCATATTCTGATTTTATACAATCAAGAAGATCATCTTCGCATTGCCACTCAAAACCTGTTTTAACGGCATTTTTACTTATTTTTTGAGCGGCTATGAGGGCTGATTGAGATTTTGAAATTCCGTCCATTGCGGATTTGCGTTCTTTCTTTTCTTCTTTTTTCAATTTATCCCAGTTTGATAAAATTTCATCTGTAGAACTAACTCTTACATTTCCAAATACGTGCGGGTGGCGGTGAATAAGCTTATCTTTCAGTGTTTTGGCGACATCCTCAATATCAAATTCTCCGTTATCATCCGCAATTTGTGAGTGTAAAAGTACCTGCAAAAGAACGTCTCCCAGTTCCTCTTTTAGATGTTCAGGTGAGCCCTCATCTATTGCATCGACTGCCTCATAGGCTTCCTCCAACATATTTGGGCGTAAGCTATAGTGTGTCTGTGCTCTATCCCATTCGCAACCGCCAGGAGCACGTAATTTTCTTATAACCTCTATCAATTCTTCCAATTCTTTATACTGCATTATTTCTCCACTCAATTATATCAATCATCTCTTTCAAAACTAAATTATAAGGAGTTTGAATATTGTGTTTTTTACCTAATTCAACAACTGTTTGGGCAAAAATTTCAACTTCAGTTTTTCTTTTAGCAAGGACATCTTGAAGCATTGATGTTTTGCCATCCGGGCTCATCGACAAAAACGCTCTGTCATATTCTTTTTCAAAAGTTTCAGTTCCTTTTACCCCTTCAGCCTTAGCAATTTCGGTAACCTCTTTGGCAATATTTTTTATAAATTTCATACACATAGGATTATTTTGCATATCCCCAAAAGTTAAGTTCAATACTGCTGACGTTTGATTTGAAGATACATTTAGTAAGAATTTTAACCACATTGAATGAATTATATCTTCCGGAATTTCGTAATTAATTCCCGTAACGTCGAAAAAATTTTTAACTTTTATAACATTTCTGTTATTTTTATTTGGGTGTCCAAAAACGATAGTGTTAACTCCGTCTTGAGTAGTTTTGTTGCCTTTCCTGACGGCACTGTGACCTATAAAATAGGAATACAAAATTTTATCATCCCCAAATTCTTCAGCAATTATCTTTTCACTGGTAATGCCGTTCAAAAGAGAAAGTACAATAGTATTTTCTCCCACAAAATTTCTTAGATTTTTAATAGCACTTTTAAGTCCATTATATTTTGTGGAAATTATTACTAAATCTGCTTTAAAATTTGTATCCTCAGGCAAGATGTATTTTAATTTTAGTGGTTCATTATTAAATATCACAGGAGTTTTTTCATATTTTTTTAACCTATCATTGTCAACAAGAATTCTTAAATCAAAGTTAGAGCAGTTTGAAATTTTATAGGCGTATATACTCCCAATTGCACCTAAACCGCATATGATTATGTTTTTAATTGTTGTTTCATTTGACATATCCAAATTATAGCATAAATATTGTAAGTACTTATTCAGAAAACGACATGTTTGAACTAGCATAATTACTTGCAAAATTTTTTATAATATATTATAATCCTAGAGTTAACAAGGGTTATAGATGGGTTTATTTAATAAATTTAATGAATTAAGAACAATGATTCAATCCGTAGAGAACAAGGTTTACGGAGAGAAGATGGATTATCTTGAAGTTTACGAGCGTAACAAGCAATTGGAACGAGAGATTTCCGAACGCACAAAAGAGTTAAATCTTGCTAATAAACGACTAGGTTCTATGCAACACATACTTGACATGATGAATTCGTCAAAACCATTGGAAACAGTGTTGGAAAGTGTTGTTAACAGTATTCACGGGGAATTCGGGTATATACACAGCAATATTATACAAAAATGTGCAGATGAAGATGGTGATTATGTATATATTCTTGCTCAATCTAAAGATGACACAATCGAAAAACTTAATGAATTTGTAACAAGTCCTATACAGTTAAGAAGGTTGAAATATTCTAAAGATAGTGTTTTTGAAAAATCACTTGTCTCAAATGAAATTATTCAAACAAAAAATTTTAAAGATATATTTGAATCAATACTTCCGGAATGGACTCAGGAAATTGAAAATTTAATTTTATCAAGAATAAAAAGTAAATCTTTTATTCTTATACCGTTATACTCTATGAATAAACCCTTTGGTTGGTTTTGCGTGTTTTCATCCCGTGAAGATATAACCGATACGGAGACAGATTTTTTAAGAATTTTTGCCCAGCAAATAGAGTTGGCTATAACCATTGCAAATTTATTTGAAGCATTAAAAGAACAAGCTGTAACAGATCCTTTGACCGGGTTATATAACAGAAGGTATTTTGAAGAATTGTTGGAAAAAGAAGTTACACGTGCAAAACGTCAAAATCAACCGTTCAGTATAATAGGACTGGATTTAGATTTCTTAAAACAAATAAATGATAAATATGGTCACAATTTTGGTGATCTTGCTATAAAAACAATAGCCGATGTTTTAAAAAAGAATGCACGAAGTATTGATACCGCGGCAAGAATGGGCGGAGAAGAATTCAATATAATATTGCCCGGAGTTGATTCAAAAGGAGCGCTTATAGCGGCAGAAAGAATTAGGAAAACGCTTTCGGAATGCGAGCTTGATACTATTGGGCATATAACCGCAAGTCTGGGAGTTGCAACCTTTTTAGAGCACAGTAATAACATTGATGAACTTTTGGAATTGAC
>CADBQW010000089.1 GCA_902796925.1 uncultured bacterium
CAAATATATCATTTAAAAACTATTGTATGTACTGAAAGTTTCCTGACAAGCGTAGATTGGATTATTCTAAATATTTGTTAAGAGGGTTTAATATAAAAGATACGATGATTATTTTTGTGATAACATAGGTCTGTGATATCTATTAAGAAGGGGAGGATATGAACAGGGTAATAATTGGTTCTCAATGGGGTGACGAAGGTAAAGCTAAGATTACGGATTTGTTGACTGTAAATGCTGATGTTGTTATAAGGTCTCAAGGCGGATGTAACGCCGGTCATACCGTTGTTGTTGACGGTAAAACTTTTAAATTTCACCTGGTACCATCGGGTATTCTCTACGATGGGAAAGTATGCTTTCTTGGTGCGGGAACTGTTATTTTGCCGGAGTTTTTTAAGAAAGAAACGGATGACCTTATAGAACAAGGTATTGACCTGAGCAATCTAAAAATCAGCCCTCTTGCTTCAATCACAATGCCGTATCACACCGAAGTTGACGGTTTTGTTGAGTCTACAACAACAAAAGGAAAAATTGGTACAACAAAAAAGGGTATAGGTCCTACATATACGGATAAGATGGCAAGAATTGGATTAAAAATTCAAGATTTGTATTCTCTTGAAACTTTATCAGAAAAATTGGATGTCATTTTACCGCAAAAAAATAAGGTATTAGAGAAAGTTTATGGGTTACAGCCTTACACAAAGGATTGTATAATTTCTCTTTGTGAGATGTATGCAGAAATTTTTAGACCATACGTTTGTTTTAATTGGCAAGAAATGTTGGAAACTTTTAAAAAACAAAATAAAAATATATTGTTTGAGGGTGCGCAAGGTGTAATGCTTGACGTTGATTACGGTACTTATCCTTATGTAACAAGTTCAAACCCTATAGCCGGCGGAGCTTGTACAGGTTCCGGTTATGGACCTTGTATGATAGATGAAGTTGCCGGTGTTGCAAAGGCATACGTTACACGCGTTGGGGAAGGTCCTTTTGTCACTGAACTTACAGATGAAATAGGAAAGAGAATACAAGATATAGGTCACGAATTTGGGGCAACAACAGGCAGACCTCGTCGATGCGGATGGTTTGATGCTGTAATTATGAGATATTCTGCATTGGTTGGAGGACTGACAACTCTTGCACTTACAAAAATTGATGTATTTGATGATTTTGACGAGATTAAAGTTTGTACAGCTTATAAAGATTCTCGTAACGGAAAAATCTATTATTCGTATCCGACTGATGTTTATATGCATAAATATTTGGAACCGATATACGAAACTCATCCGGGCTGGAAAACCAGTCTTTCGGGTATTAAAAAATATGAAGATTTGCCGGAAAATGCTAAAAAATACCTCTCTCGTTTAGAGGAATTAGTTAATATTCCAATTTCTATTGTGAGTGTAGGTCCTGATAGAGAACAGACTATTTTTAGATAAGGAGAAGTTTATGGCGACGATTATTGGTATAAAACTTGAAGATAGAAATTTGAATTCCGTTGAATTCCAAAAATTATTAACGGAGCATGGTTGTCAAATAAAAACAAGAATTGGATTACACGAAGTTGAAAACTCAACTTGTTCAACCTTTGGAGTTGTTCTATTGGATGTAATTGGCGAAACTTCCGATTTAGAAAATAAACTTCACTCATTTGGTGAAGTACAGACTATGAGGTTTTAATATCAGATGGAAACTAAATTAAAGCAAGCGTTAAATGACTTAACCCCGAGATTTGAAAAAATAAAGGAGTGTCTTTGACCCTGACAAACTGGAAAAAGATTTAAAAGATGTTGAAGTAAAGCTTCAAGATCCCGAGGTTTGGTTAGATTCAAAACTTGCAACAGATTTGGGACAGAGAAGTCGTGAAATCAAAGATAAAATTGATTTTATAAAAAAATGGCAATCTGTCTTAGACGATTCTATGGTTGCACTGGAAATGTCGGATGAAGAACTTATGAAAGACAGTTGTTCATCATTATCTGATATGTATCAAGCATTGGATAGCATTGAAATTCAACAGATGTTAAGCGGGGAATACGATAATGCCGATGCGATTTTGACAATTAATGCCGGAGCCGGCGGTACTGATGCACAGGATTGGGCAAGCATGCTTTTGAGAATGTATTTCAGATGGGCGGAAAATCGCGGATGGAAAGTTGAACTTCTTGATAAACTTGATGGAGATGAAGCAGGAATAAAATCAGCTACATTTAAAGTTTCTGGAAAATACGCCTATGGCTACTCAAAGGCAGAAAAAGGAGTTCATAGACTTGTCCGAATTTCACCATTTAATGCAAACGGTAAAAGACAAACCAGTTTTGCATCTTTAGAGGTTTCGCCGATAATTGAAGACTTTGAAAAAACTATAATCATCCCACCTGAAGAATTGGAAGTTACAACAATGCGTTCAGGAGGTGCCGGGGGGCAGAACGTTAATAAAGTTGAAACCGCTGTCCGCATCGTTCATAAACCAACAGGGATTGTTGTAAAATGCCAACAGGAACGCTCGCAGCTTCAGAATAAAGAAAATGCAATGCAAATTCTGGTCTCAAAACTTCTTGCAATCAAGCAAGAGGAGCGCGAAAAAAAGCTTGCCAATTTGAAAGGCGAAAATGTGGATATAAATTTTGGTTCTCAAATTCGATCATATGTATTCCACCCGTATAAAATGATAAAAGACCATCGCACAGGCTATGAGGAAGGCAATGTTGAATCAGTTATGGATGGAAACTTGGATGGATTTGTCGAAAGTTATCTTAGAAGTACTATAGCTTTAAAGGACAGCAAATAAGAAAGTTTTATTGATAGGCAAAAATTGTTATACGGATTTAATTTATGTTATACTTATTGAGTAATTGACAAGAAAGAAGAGTTGTTATGAAAAAATTATTAACATTATTTATTGTGTTTACAATTGTTTCAATGTGCACTCCGGCATTTGCAGGAACGCATGGTAAAAACGGAAAAGTTTCCGGCAGATCCATTGGTGCAGGAGCTTTGTCACTAATTATTTGGCCTGGAATCGGACAGGCTGTTAATGATCAAAGTTATGAGAAAAATCTAACCCATGCCCTTTTAGGCCTGACTGGAATTTTTAGAATTTGGTCATGCTATGATGCCGTTGTCGACAGACAAGGCGGAGTCTGGAAAAATAGAATCTAATAAATTAGCTTTAATACATTATCGCCCTCACAATCAATCTCCTACACATAAAGCCGTGTTGTATGAGTCGTGGCGGTTGCCTGGGTCGGGGCCGCTGATGATCGAGTTGATGTGACGTATCCTAGCGATAGTAGCAGACGACTCAACACTGGACCAATAAATGGGGTTTATTAGAGTAGAGACGGCGGATGTACTGTCGTATTGGCCCATTTCGTTGCTTGTACCGTTGTCTATACATATAACCTGATCTGTATGTTCACAATCCCAGAGTGTCTTTGCATAGTTAACTGAAGTTATTATTGTCTTTGGGGTTATATCACTTCTACCATATATAGAACCTGCTAAAGTTGCAAGGGTTTGTTCACTAGGTAGGTGTAGTCCTCTGTCATGGCAATATTTCACCGCACCGCCC
>CADBQW010000090.1 GCA_902796925.1 uncultured bacterium
ATTTGCAGAATTCCTGAACTGGGTAAGAAAGCAACGATGGTAGCGATACCAACTACATCAGGTACAGGTTCTGAAGTAACTCCATTTGCTATTATAACTGACGATAAAACAGGGGTTAAGTATGCAATTGCGGATTACGCGCTGACTCCAAATATGGCAATTGTTGACCCTAATTTTGTTGACGGAATGCCAAAAGGCTTGACTGCGGCTTCCGGATATGATGCTATGGTTCACTCGATAGAGGCTTACGTATCAGCAATGGCAACTAATTTTACAAATTCCAACGCATTAGAGGCTGCAAAACTGATTCAAAGGTATGCAGTACGATCTTATAGAGAAGGTGCAAAAGATCCTATTGCAAGAGAAAAAATGCATTATGCAGCAACCATTGCCGGAATGGCTTTTGCAAATTCATTTTTAGGGTTGTGTCACTCTATGGCGCATAAACTGGGTGCGATGTTCCATATTCCTCATGGGGTTGCGAATTCGCTTCTTATCTGTCAAGTTATCAAGTACAATACTACTGATAAACCTCATAAACAGTGCATCTTCCCACAATATAAATTCCCGAATGCAAAAGCAAGATACGGTCAAATTGCGGATGAATTAAATTTGGGGGGTCAAACTGATGACGAAAAAGTTGATGCTCTTGTAAATTATTTAATCAGCTTAAAAAAAGATATGAATCTTCCTTTATCAATAAAAGATTTTGGTGTTACTGAGGAGGAATTCAATGCCAAGTTGGATGAGATGGTTGAGCTTGCATTTGACGATCAATGTACAGGCGCAAATCCTGCTTATCCTTTAATGTCCGATATTAAGCAATTATACTTAGATGCTTTCGAAGGTAAAATAAGAGATTATTAATAAACGGATAATACAAATAACAAATGTTAGAATATATAAAATATAACCCTAATACAAAGCGAAGGATCTGAGTTTTAGGGTTATATATTTATGGTGTTTAGAATTATCAAGTTTATGCGGCTACATCAAGTTTATTTGCTTGATCCTCAGTTGGTGTGCCTTCTTGAATTTTTGATGCATCGACATCTTTGAGTTCATCGGATTTTACAGCTTCCGGTTTTACTTCAGAATCTGTTTTTACTTCTTCAACAGGTTTTTCAGCCTGCACTGCTTGTGATTTAACATCTACGTTTACGTTTACTGGATCAATTGCCATTTTCTACCTTTTCCTTTCATTAAATATTACTAATTTCACATGCTATTTAAATCATGTAAACATGAAAGATTGCTAAAAACTTCTAAAATTTTAAGAAATATTAAAGATTATTTTTAATTATTTCTATTACGAAATCCAAGGCACCCTTCTGATCTTCAAAAACAGTGTAACAATCCTTACACGCTTTTTGGTAAAATTCTTCATCATACAAAAGTTTTTGCATATAAGTTTCGAGTTCATCCGGGGTTTTAACGATTTTACCTGCATCACATCTATCCAAAAGCCCATATATATCTCTAAAATTATGGATAGATGGACCCGTTATTGTTGGTTTACCAAAGACAGTTGCTTCCAGAGGGTTGTGCCCGCCAGTTTTATTAAAACTTCCTCCGATAAAAGCAAAATGACAAATTGTATATATTTTACTTAATTCTCCAAGCGTATCAAGAATTATGACATCAAAATCTGTAAATTTATCATCGTTTGAACGCAGCCCATATTTTAGTTCAAGTTTTTTTGAAATTTCTTTAATTTGTTCAACACGATTCATATGCCTCGGGGCAATAAGAAGTTTTATATCAGAAAATTTCTTTTTAAGATTTTTAAAGGATCTAAGAATAATTTCATTTTCTTCATGGTGAGTACTTCCTGCAAGAATTACCCGATAATTATTTTGAGCCAAATTAAAATCGGATTCCACCTTTTTTATATCAAACTTTAAGTTCCCCATAACTTTTGTTGTTTCGGGATTGGAGCCAAGATAAAGCATTTTATTATTATCAATTTCGCTCTGTGTATAAATTCCGGTATAAAATTTTAGTATATATTTAAAAAATAATCTTGCTGTTTTGTAAAGATTATATGTTGAATCAGAGATTCTGCCATTTATAATATATAACTTTATTCCTCTTGAAGCGCACAAACTCGCAAAATTTGGCCAAATTTCAGTTTCAGCAATAAATACAATTTTGGGGTTAATTTTATCTAAAAATTTGCTGACACAAAATGGAACGTCAAATGGAAAGTATGTAATAAAATCTGCAATATCAGTATATTTTTTTCTTGCAATGTCCTGGCCGGTTTTTGTTCCGGTTGTAACAACAATTTTTACCTCAGGAAAGATTTCTTTCGTTTTTTTTATTAAATTTTCAAGGGCAATTACCTCTCCTACAGATACTCCGTGAAACATTATAACGTTACCCTCTAATTCTGGCGGACAGAATATCCCAAATTTTTCCTTCCATCCATATATAAATTTGCCTTTTATTGCCCTCGCAACATATATGAAAGGTAGAATTAATATAAAAATTATTGTTGACAAAATTCTAAATATAATCATAAGTCAATTATACTCAAAATAAAAATAATAACAAATATAAATTCACTAATAAATAAAAAATTTGCCGGTGGCCAGAGTCGAACTGGCACGTGGGGTGAACCACACCAGATTTTGAGTCTGGCACGTCTACCAATTTCATCACACCGGCAAATATAGTTTGCCCAATTCAATAATACCAGAAACATTTTAAATTTCAATTATAATTTTTCAAAATTCTAAAATTAATTTATTTTATCATCTCTTATCAATTGTTTTTTCTGGATTGACAAGAAAAACTATCTGTAGGTAATGAGGGTTTAAAAATGAAAAAATATTTGTTTATTATACCAATTTTGTCAATAATATTTGCACTTGAAGCATGTGCAGAACCGTTTCAGGGTGGGATTGAAAAGCAAGAATTTATAAAAAGTAACAGAATAGTTGATTCAGCCACGAATCAGCCAATTAGTAACGCAGAAATTTTTATACCACAATCGAATTTCAGAACAACTACGGATGGAAACGGATATTTTACTTTAAGAGCAGATATGGATGGTGATATGATAATTTCAGTTCAAAAGGATGGTTATAGGCCGTTCACTACTACTTTTTTAAAAGACACAAACTCTCCCCTTAAGCTTTCACTTGTAAAAGAAAAACCGGCGGATATAAGTATTGAATGCGAAATGTGTCATCTGGGGGATGATACTTATTCATCAAATTCGGCGAACTCTGCCGAATTTAAAATTAAATCTATAGGTCCGTTTTATACAAAGAATTTTCAAATACCCAAAGGGATTAAGGACAAGGATTGTTACATCGTTATAGGTTCAATAATAGGGGTAGATACAGAGCTCGCAAGGAAAATGGGCCAAAATCATGCAAATTCATATGCTACACCACCGGAAGTATTTTTTAACGGTGTAAAAATCTCTGAAATTCAGCTTAACGGCGATAATCAAAAAATTAAAATTCCAAACAACTTGATAAGAGAAAATACAGAAAATGAGGTTACTATAAGGACCGGTCACAATGTTTTAAAGAGCGATCGTTTTGATTATGACGATATAGAATTCATGAATCTTTCTTTTCAGGCGGAATGATATTAACATTTGTAAATACTTTTGCCGAAAAGTTAACTTTACTTTATTATAGATTTAGTAATAAAAATAGAAAAGGAAGATTTTATGGATAGAGCTGAACTGGATAAAAAGATTAATGATACTGTAATGGCAATGGCAAAAGATCCACAAAATGCATCTAATTATCACGAGCTTGCGGAATTATATTTGTCAGAGGGAAACTATGATAAAGTAATGTCAGTTTTGGAGAGTCTTTTGACAGTTCATCCGGATGATATTCAAGGGCTTATTGGTCTTGGCACTATGTGGTTCTATGAAAAAGATTTTAGAAAATCCCTTTCATACTATAACCGCGCACTTGAACTCAATCCTAAAAATTACCTCATATATTACAATATTGGGAATGTTTTTGCAGAATGGAAAAATTTTGATAAAGCATTGTTTTATTACAACAGAGCAATCGATTTGAATTCTACAAATCCTGAAATTTATAACGCTATTGCACTTTTGTATAACGATCACGAGGATTATATAGAATCAAAAGCTTACTATGAAAAGGCTCTTTCCCTTGATCCAGAAAATATTACCGCTTTAGTTGACATGGGAAATGTTTGTTTTAAACTTTTAGATTACGAAACTGCATTGGAGCTATATAAAAAAGTATTTGTTCTAAATCCCGACAATAAGATAGTTGCAATATGCATAGGTAACACATATGCTTTGATGAAAGATAGAGAAAAATCATATGCTTACTTTGAAAAAGCTCTGAAAATGGAGGGTGATAACTATAAAACTTACATATGTTACGCTATAGCTCTTTCTGAATTCAAAGAATACGATATGGCTATAGAGATGTATAAACGAGCGATTCAATATAATGAAGAAGAAACTGAAGCCCAGATTCTGCTGGCTAATCTTTATTCAAACTTTAATGAGCTTGATATTGCAATGGATTTATACAAATCAGTTCTACACATAAAGCCGAATGACTCCGAAACATACATGCTTTTAGGAAATGCACACTACCTTAAAGGAGAAATAGAACAATCAATAGGTGCTTATAAGTCTGCAATGAATATTGAGCCCGAAAACGATGAATATAAACTAATCTATATGCAAGTAGTAAACGAATATGTAGATATGAAATAGCAAGGAAGATGTAAAAATGACGAAAACAACTAATAGCAACCCATATTTAATTGAAAGAATAGTTTGTACATTAACTTATCCTACCACAGGACTTATAGGGTTTATTTGGTTGCTTTTGGGATTATTTACAAAATCTGAACTTTCAACTTTCACTAAATATCACATATACCAATCGATTTTTTTATCTATTGGTTATATGCTGCTTAGTTGGGTTGTAGGTTTTGTAAGCAATATTCTAAGCTACATTCCTTTTATAAATAAATTGGTAGCAAATATCACATTTTATTTTAATATGCCTATATTATTAGGGTTTTCTCTGTTGCAGCTTGTTGTGTACGGAACACTTACCTATCTTGCTATATTTGCGTTTTTAGGTAAATACAGCTATTTACCATACGTTTCTGAAATAATGTACGATACTGCAAAAAGATAGTTTTAAAACCTAACTGAG